>NZ_JBHTST010000011.1:0-90664 GCF_042794995.1 Streptomyces sp. NPDC056503 | reverse complement strand
CCCGGCGACCCCGCCGCGCCCGGCCGCCGCGGGCTCCGCGCCCCTGCCCCCGCCCCGCCCGGCCACGCCCGTGACCGGCCCGCGTCCGGAGGGCGCGCCGCACCGCGCCGCCGTGCCGCCCGCCGCCACCCCCGTCGAGACGACCACGCGGCTGCGGCCCGTGCGGGTGCCGGCGTACGGGGTGGAGGAGACGCCCGTCGAGACGACGACCCGACTGCGGCCGATACGGGAGCGGCGGCCGGGGAGGACCCTGGCCGTCGCGGGGTGCGTCGTGCTCGGGGTCGGGCTGATCGGCGGGGCGCTCGCCGGGGTGTGGCTCGCCGCGAGCGGCGGGGGGAAGCCCGCCGAACCCGCCGGGTACGCCGTCGCCAAGGAGCTCTGGCACAACGCGCCGGTCGACACCCTCTTCCCGCGGACGCTCACCGCGCCCCAGGCCGGGCCCGGCCCCTCCGCCCGTACCTGGACGCGGGTCGTCGTCGCGCCCGACGCGCCCTGCGCCGGCGCCTCCGTCGCCCCCAGGCTGCTCACCGCGCTGCGCCCGCTCGGCTGCGAGCGCGTGCTGCGCGCCACGTACACCGACGCCACCGCCAGCAGCGTCCTCACCGTCGGTCTCGTCTTCACCCGTGCCGAGGTCGACGCCCAGCGCGCCCTCGGCGGCCGCGGACTCGCCGCCCGCCTCGGTCAGGACGTGCCGCCCGCACTGCCGGGACCCGGCACCGTCGCCGCCGGCTTCGGCCAGGCCCAGCGGGCCGGCTGGTGGGTGACCGCCCCCGCCGACCTGCCCGTCGTCGTCACCGCGGTCTCCGGTTTCGCCGACGGCCGCGCCGTCGGCGGCGCGGTCCCCGCCGACCAGGCCATGAAGAAGGGCCGCGCCGACGCCGTCGCCCAGTCCGGCCTCGGCCACGAGGCCCTCGGCATCGCCGAACGCCTGGAGAAGCAGCTCCGCACCACCGCCCTGAACGCGGCGAAGGAAGAGGAACAGCGGTGACCCCGTCCCGTACCCGCGTCCGCGCCGCGGTCACCGCCCCCGCCGCCGTCCTGCTCGCCGCCGCCTTCTCCGTGCTGCCCGCCGCCACGCCCGCCCACGCCGACGCCATCCGCGACCGCCAGTGGGGCCTCGACACCCTCCGTACGGAGGAGGCCTGGCGCACCACCAAGGGCGAGGGCGTGACCGTCGCCGTCCTCGACACCGGTGTCGACGCCCGCCACCCCGACCTCACCGGCTCCGTGCTGCCCGGCAAGGACCTCATCGGCTTCGGCGCCGCCGAGGGCGACCCGCACTGGGCCCGGCACGGCACCGCGATGGCCGGCATCATCGCCGGACACGGCCACGGCTGGGCCGACGACAGCGGCGTCCTCGGCATCGCCCCCGGCGCCCGCGTGCTGCCCGTCCGGGTCATCCTCGAAGGCAAGGACAAGGCCCGCGAGAAGGCCCGCAAGACCCGCGGCACCGCCCTCGCCGAGGGGATCCGCTGGGCCGCCGACCAGGGCGCCGACGTCATCAACCTCTCCCTCGGCGACGACTCGGAGTCCGCCCACCCCGACCCCGGCGAGGACGCCGCCGTCCAGTACGCGCTGGCCAAGGGCGTCTCCGTGGTCGCCTCCGCCGGCAACGGCGGCGAGAAGGGCGACCACATCTCCTACCCCGCCGCCTACCCCGGGGTCATCGCCGTCACCGCCGTCGACCGCTACGGCGGCCGCGCCTCCTTCTCCACCCGCCGCTGGTACGCCACGGTCAGCGCGCCCGGCGTCGACATCGTCATCGCCGACCCCGACCGCCGCTACTACGAGGGCTGGGGCACCAGCGCCGCCGCCGCCTTCGTCTCCGGCGCCGTCGCCCTGGTCCGCTCGGCCCACCCCGACCTGACCCCCGCCCAGGTCAAGAAGCTCCTCGTCGACACCGCCCGGGACCGGCCCGAGGGCGGCCGCAGCGACGCCAAGGGCTACGGCACGGTCGACCCGGCCGCCGCCATCGAGGCCGGCGCCACGCTGAAGGCCGGCGACCCGAAGAGCGCGACCACCGGCTACCGGGGCCAGTACTTCGGCCCCGGGCCCGTCCCGGCAGCCGAGGAGAGCGGTGCCCCGGGTCTGCTCGCCCCCCTCGCCGGCGGCCTCGGCGCGCTCCTGCTGCTGACCGCCGTCGTCCTCCACCGGGCCGGCCGCACCCGCTGACCGCCCGGCGGCCGGAGTCCCGGGCCCGGCCCGTTAGGCTCGGGGCGTGGAGCTCAAGAACATCCCCGACCCCGGTTTCTCCGACGACGACGGCACCGCCGACCCGGCGCTCGCCGCGGCCCTCGCGGCCTGGGCGGAGGACAGAACCGCCCACGGCCCCGTCCTGGAGGCGCTGCGCGGCGCCCGGCTCCTCGTGCCCGTCGTCGCCGTCCTCGGCGAGGTGGAGACCGACCCGGAGACGGGGCTGAAGCGGGAGAAGACCAGCGACATGGCGGTGCCCACGCTGACCGCCGGCGACCGGCGCGGACTGCCCGCCTTCACCTCGATCGCCTCGCTCGCGCTGTGGGACCCGGCGGCCCGGCCCGTCGCCGTCCCGCTCCGGCAGGCGCTCGCCGCCCTCGTCCACGAGAAGGCCGACACCCTGGTCCTCGACATGGCGGGCCCGGTGCCCTACCAGGTGAGCGGCTCCGCGCTGCTGGCCCTCGCCGAGGGCCGCGCCAGCGCCGACCCGCTGGACGACCCGGCGGTCCGGGACGCGGTCCGCGCCGCGCTCGTCGCCGAGCCCGCCGTCCTCCGCGCCCACCTCGGCCCCGGCACCGCCGACGGCACCCTCGCCCTGGTCCTCGCCGAGGCCGCCGCCCCCGCCGAGGCCGCCCAGCGGGTGGCCCGCGCCCTGGCCGCCGACGAAACGCTGAGGGCCCGCCTGGTGCGCGGCCTCGACCTGGCACTGCTGCCGGTCACGGCCACCCCTCCGGGCGAGCCCTTCTACGTGAGGGACTGACCTCCGCGGGTCAGCCGAACACCCGCCCGGTGTACTTCTCGCCCGGGCCCTGGCCCGGCTCGTCGGGGACGATCGACGCCTCGCGGAAGGCGAGCTGGAGGGACTTCAGGCCGTCGCGCAGCGGGGCGGCGTGGAAGGACGAGATCTCCGTGGTGCTCGCGTCGAGGAGGCCGGCGAGCGCGTGGATCAGCTTGCGCGCCTCGTCGAGGTCCTTGTGCTCGTCGCCCTCCTCGGTGAGGCCGAGCTTGACCGCGGCGGCGCTCATCAGGTTGACGGCGACGGTCACGATCACCTCGACCGCCGGGACCTCGGCGATGTCACGGGCCATGGCCTCGAAGTCGGGGTTGTCGCCGGCCTGGTCGGGGGCGGTCGTGGACTCGTTCTGGGGGGTCTCGCTCATGCCCACACGATAATCGGGCGGGCGGTTCGCGCCGACCGCCGGGTCCTGCTAACCTTGTGTAACGACCGGCCGGACACCTGTGTGCCCGGCCCCCAAGTGGAGGCTCCGATCTCCCACCTGACCGCCCTCACGGGTGGCGGGTCACCGGTCAGGTGGCGCCCATCGTTCCGTACGGACGATGGAAGCCGCCCGATGTGCGCCCCGCGGTTCACCGTGGTGGTGCTCCGGTTTGCGTTGGAGCCCCGCCTGTGTACCGTCCCGGGGCGTTTTTTGTGCTCCTGCTCGGTTGGTCGCAGTGATTCACACGTGACGTGTCCGTCCGCCAAGGCGGTCGCGTGGTGCTACCGAGGAGGATCCATCAGCGCCGAGCCCCGCATCAACGAGCGGATTCGCGTTCCCGAGGTGCGTCTTGTCGGCCCCAGCGGCGAGCAGGTGGGCATCGTCCCCCTTGCCAAGGCCCTGGAGCTCGCACAGGAGTACGACCTCGATCTTGTCGAGGTCGCGGCGAACGCCCGTCCGCCCGTGTGCAAGCTCATGGACTACGGGAAGTTCAAGTACGAGTCGGCCATGAAGGCCCGTGAGGCGCGCAAGAACCAGGCGCACACGGTCATCAAGGAGATGAAGCTCCGGCCGAAGATCGACCCGCACGACTACGACACCAAGAAGGGTCACGTCGTCCGGTTCCTCAAGCAGGGCGACAAGGTCAAGATCACGATCATGTTCCGTGGTCGTGAGCAGTCCCGGCCCGAGCTCGGCTACCGCCTCCTGCAGCGCCTCGCCGAGGACGTCCAGGAGCTTGGCTTCATCGAGTCCAACCCGAAGCAGGACGGCCGGAACATGATCATGGTTCTGGGCCCGCACAAGAAGAAGACCGAGGCCATGGCCGAGGCGCGTGAGGCTCAGGCCGCGCGCAAGGCGGAGCGCCAGGGCCTCGCGCCCGAGGCCGCCGCCGAGGCCGATGTCGAGGAGGCTTCGGCCGACACGTCGGCCGAGAACGCCGAGGCGTGATCCGACGGGGCCGCCCCAGCGGCGGCCCCCGGGTTCCGCCCGGTACCACCCAACGAATTGACGCTCCCGGTCGTCCGGTGCCCGCACCGGGGGGAGCGCCACTGACGAGGAGATAACGGCGCTATGCCGAAGAACAAGACGCACTCCGGTGCCAAGAAGCGCTTCAAGGTCACCGGCTCCGGCAAGATCCTGCGCGAGCGCGCCGGCAAGCGCCACCTGCTCGAGCACAAGTCGTCCAAGCTGACGCGTCGCCTCACCGGCAACGCCGAGATGGCCCCGGGTGACGCCGCCAAGATCAAGAAGATGCTGGGCATCTGAGCTTGATCTCCCGCCCTCGGACCCCGAGGGCATCCGGCCAAGACCGGGACCCATCCGTTTTCCGGGTCGTGTGAACACACCACGGCCCCGCTACAAGGAGTAAGAAGTGGCACGCGTCAAGCGGGCAGTCAACGCCCACAAGAAGCGCCGGGCGATCCTCGAGGCGGCCTCCGGCTACCGCGGTCAGCGTTCGCGCCTGTACCGCAAGGCCAAGGAGCAGGTCACCCACTCGCTGGTCTACAACTACAACGACCGCAAGAAGCGCAAGGGCGACTTCCGTCAGCTGTGGATCCAGCGCATCAACGCCGCTGCCCGCCAGAACGGCATGACGTACAACCGCCTCATCCAGGGTCTGAAGGCCGCCAACATCGAGGTGGACCGCAAGATCCTCGCCGAGCTGGCCGTCAACGACAGCAACGCGTTCGCCGCGCTGGTCGAGGTCGCCCAGAAGGCCCTCCCGGCCGACGTCAACGCCCCGAAGGCCGCCGCCTGATCTTCCAGGCCGCAGTACTTTCGCCCGGACCCGCAGGCCACGCGCCTGCGGGTCCGGTGCGTTGACCGCCCTCCACGGAACCTTCCACGGAACCCTCCACGGGACCCCGACGAGACAGAGAGCCCCAGGCACATGTCCACCCCCGAGCTGATCTCCCCGCGTTCCCCGCGCGTCGTCGCCGCCCGGCGGCTCGCCAAGCGCAACTTCCGGGGCAAGGACCGCCTCTTCCTCTCCGAGGGCCCGCAGGCCGTCCGCGAGGCCGTCGCGCACCGGGGCCCGGACGGCGCCCCCACCCTCGTCGAGCTCTTCACCACCGTCGAGGCCGCCGAGCGGTACGCGCCCATCGTCGAGGCCGCCCGCGCCGCCGGCGCCCGCGTCCACCACGCCTCCGACGCCGTCCTCGCCGAGGTCTCCCAGACCGTCACCCCGCAGGGCCTCGTCGGCGTCTGCCGCTTCCTCGACTCGCCCTTCGACGCGATCCTCGCCGCGAAGCCCAAGCTGGTCGCCGTCCTCGCGCACGTCCGCGACCCCGGGAACGCCGGCACCGTGCTCCGCTGCGCCGACGCCGCCGGCGCCGACGCGGTGATCCTCACCGACGCCTCCGTCGACCTGTACAACCCGAAGTCGGTCCGCGCCTCCGTCGGCTCCCTCTTCCACCTCCCCGTCGCCGTCGGCGTTCCCGTGGAGCAGGCCGTCGCCGGTCTCAAGGGCGCGGGCGTCCGCATCCTCGCCGCCGACGGCGCGGGCCGGGACGACCTCGACGACGAGCTCGACGCCGGCACCATGGGCGGCCCCACCGCCTGGATCTTCGGCAACGAGGCCTGGGGGCTGCCCGAGGAGACCCGCGCCCTCGCCGACGCCGTCGTCCGCGTCCCCATCCACGGCAAGGCCGAGAGCCTCAATCTCGCCACGGCCGCGGCGGTCTGCCTGTACGCCTCCGCCCGCGCCCAGCGCCCGCGCCGCGCCGTCTGACCCCGTCCCCGCGCCGTCCGACCCCACCGCGTGGCGTATCCCACCGTTGTGATTCGGCCACCCCGTGTGCTCTTCCGGCTCCCGCCGGTCACCCTCGCCCAGTAGAGTGACGCACTCGGGGCCCACTGCGGTACACGGAGGGGTGGGAGACGGGGATGACGGCCGGTACGGACAGTCCCGCGCGCACCGCGCGGCGAGGCGGCGAGGGGACGCGCGCGCCCGAGGCCGAGGCCTGGTCCGGGATCGACCCCGACGACCTGCCCGACGGGCTGGTCGTCGCCGACGAGCGGGGCCGGGTGGTCTGCTTCAACGCCGCCGCCAGCCGCATCACCGCCGTCCCCGGCGCCGAGGCGATCGGCCTCCCCCTCGACCAGGCCCTGCCCCTGGAGGACCTCAAGGGGCACCGCTGGTGGAGCCTCACCGACCCGTACGGCGGCCTCGCCACCCGGCGCGGACAGCCCGAGCGGAACCTGCTCCTCCCCGGCGGCCGCGAGGTCCTCGTCTCCGCCCGGTACGTCCGCGAGCACCCCACGGGCCCCGTCCGCCGCGTCGTCGTCTCGCTGCGCGGCACCGAGGCCCGCCGCCGCTCCGAGCGCAGCCACGCCGAGCTCATCGCCACCGTCGCCCACGAACTGCGCTCCCCGCTCACCTCCGTGAAGGGCTTCACCGCCACCCTCCTCAGCAAGTGGGAGCGGTTCACCGACGAGCAGAAGCGGCTCATGCTGGAGACCGTCGACGCCGACGCCGGCCGCATCAAGCGACTCATCGCCGAACTCCTCGACATCTCCCGGATCGACTCCGGCCGCCTGGAGGTGCGCCGCCAGCCCGTCGACATCGCCGCCGCCATCGGCCGGCACGTCCAGGTGCACACCACCGGCGGCCAGGCCCCCGGCCGCTTCTTCGTCCGGACCCGCCCCGGACTGCCCGCGCTCTGGGCCGACCCCGACAAGATCGACCAGATCCTCGGCAACCTCCTGGAAAACGCGGTGCGCCACGGCGCCGGAACCGTCACCATCGAGGTGGCGCCCCGCACCGCGGGCGACGACGGCACCGGCGAGGAGGGGACGGAGGTCACCGTGAGCGACGAGGGCCCGGGCATCCCCGAGGAGTCCATGAACCGCGTCTTCACCCGCTTCTGGCGCGGCAGCAAGCGCGGCGGCACCGGACTCGGCCTCTACATCGTCAAGGGCCTCGTCGAGGCCCACGGCGGCACCATCACCGTCGGACGCGGCCCGCGCGGCGGCGCCGAGTTCCGATTTATCCTGCCCGTCGGCGCCCCGGCCCATCTCGTCTGACGTCTCACCCACCGAGACCCGACGGGATCCAGAGCCACCGGGGCCCCCACGGGCTCATCCGCGTGTCCCCACCCCGTTAGACTCGACCTTTGGCACGTTTGCGCCCTTGTCGTCTGTCGTCGAACCGGGGTCGCCCCAGCCACGCCCAACGGAAGCACGGGAAGAGATGTCGGCACCCAATAAGTCGTACGACCCGGTCGAGGTCGAAGCCTTGAAACCGGAAGAGATCGAGCGCATGCGGGACGAGGCGCTCGCCGCCTTCGCCGCCGCCGGCGACCTCGACGAGCTCGCGCACGCCAAGACGGCGCACACCGGCGGCACCTCGCCGCTCGCCCTCGCCAACCGGGAGATCGGCGCGCTGCCCCCGCAGGCCAAGGCCGCGGCCGGCAAGCTCGTCGGCCAGGCCCGGGGCGTCGTCTCCAAGGCGCTCGCCGCCCGCCAGGCCGAGCTGGAGGACGAGCGCGACACCCGCGTCCTCGTCGAGGAGGCCGTCGACGTCACCCTGCCGTACGACCGCGTCCCGGCCGGCGCCCGCCACCCGCTGACCACGCTGATGGAGCGCGTCGCCGACGTCTTCGTCTCCATGGGCTACGAGGTCGCCGAGGGACCCGAGGTCGAGGCCGAGTGGTTCAACTTCGACGCCCTGAACTTCGTGCCGGACCACCCGGCGCGCCAGATGCAGGACACCTTCTTCGTCCAGGGGCCGGAGGGCACCACGGGCGACGAGTCCGGTGTCGTGCTGCGCACCCACACCTCGCCGGTCCAGGCCCGCACCCTCATCGACCGGGAGCCCCCGGTCTACGTGGTGTGCCCCGGCCGCGTCTACCGCACCGACGAGCTCGACGCCACGCACACCCCGGTCTTCCACCAGATCGAGCTGCTCGCCGTCGACGAGGGCCTCACCATGGCCGACCTCAAGGGCACCCTCGACCACATGGTCCAGGCGCTCTTCGGCGCGGACATGAAGACCCGGCTCCGCCCGAACTTCTTCCCGTTCACCGAGCCGTCCGCCGAGATGGACATGCTCTGCTACGTCTGCCGCGGCGAGTCCGTCGGCGACCCGGACCGACCCTGCCGCACCTGCGGCAGCGAGGGCTGGATCGAGCTCGGCGGCTGCGGCATGGTCAACCCGAAGGTGCTCGTCGCCTGCGGCGTGGACCCGGAGAAGTACAGCGGCTTCGCCTTCGGCTTCGGCATCGAGCGGATGCTGATGTTCCGGCACAACGTGGAAGACATGCGAGACATGGTCGAGGGTGACGTCCGGTTCACCCGGCCGTTCGGGATGGAGATCTGATGCGGGTCCCGCTTTCTTGGCTGCGGGAGTACGTCGACCTGCCGGCGACGGAGACCGGCCGCGACGTCCAGGCCAAGCTCATCACCGCCGGCCTCGAGGTCGAGACCGTCGAGCGGCTCGGCGCCGGCCTCACCGGCCCGCTGGCGGTCGGCAGGGTCCTCACCATCGAGGAGCTGACGGAGTTCAAGAAGCCCATCCGCTTCTGCACCGTCGACGTCGGCCAGGCCAACGGCACCGGCGAGCCCCAGGAGATCATCTGCGGCGCCCGCAACTTCGCCGTCGGCGACAAGGTCGTCGTGGCCCTGCCCGGCGCCGTGCTGCCCGGTGACTTCCGGATCGCCGAGCGCAAGACGTACGGCAGGGTCTCGCGCGGCATGATCTGCTCCAGCGAGGAGCTGGGCATGGGCGAGGACCCGAACCACGGGATCATCATCCTGCCCCCGGAGCACGAGGTCGGCATCGACGCCACCGTCCTCCTGGAGCTGTACGACGAGGTCCTCGACATCGCCGTCACCCCGGACCGCGGCTACTGCCTCTCGATGCGCGGTGTCGCCCGCGAGGCCGCCATCGCGTACGGGCTGCCGCTGCGCGACCCGGCGCTCCTCGACGTGCCCGCGCCGAACTCGTACGGCTACCCGGTCCAGATCGCCGATCCGGTCGGCTGCGACCGCTTCACCGCGCGCACGGTCGTCGGCCTCGCCCCCGAGGCCCGGTCGCCGATCTGGCTCCAGCGCCGCCTCCAGAAGGCGGGCATGCGCCCGATCTCGCTCGCCGTCGACATCACCAACTACGTGATGCTGGAGCTGGGTCAGCCGCTGCACGCCTACGACCGCACCCGGATCGACGGCCCCATCGGGGTCCGCCGCGCCGAGGCCGGCGAGAAGATCACCACCCTCGACGGCACGGTCCGCGTCCTCGACGCCGCCGACCTGGTCATCACCGACAACCGCGGCCCCATCGGCATCGCGGGCGTCATGGGCGGTGCCGACACCGAGATCGCCGACCCGGTCACCGACGCCGAGACCGGCGCCGTCACCGGCTCCAGCGAGGTCGTCATCGAGGCCGCGCACTTCGACGCCATCTCGATCGCCCGCACGGCCCGCCGCCACAAGCTCTCCTCCGAGGCGTCCAAGCGCTTCGAGCGAGGCGTCGACCCGCAGGCCGCGGCCGCCGCGGCCCAGCGCTGCGTCGACCTGCTCGTGCTCCTCGCGGGCGGCACCGCCGAGGCCGGCGTCACCGAGATCGCCGCCCCGTCCGCGCCGCGCACGATCACCATGCCGGCGAACCACCCCGACAAGGTCGCGGGTGTGGACTACGGCCGCGAGACCGTCGTCCGCCGCCTCCAGGAGGTCGGCTGCGACGTCTACGGCCAGGACGAGCTCGTCGTCACCGTGCCCTCGTGGCGCCCCGACCTGGGCGAGCCGAACGACCTCGCCGAGGAGGTCATCCGGCTGGAGGGCTACGAGAACCTGCCCTCCACGCTGCCGAAGCCCCCGGCCGGCCGCGGCCTCACCGAGCGCCAGCGCGTCCACCGCCGGGTCGGCCGCGCGCTCGCCGGCGCCGGCTACGTCGAGGCGCTGAACTACCCCTTCATGGGGCAGCAGGTCCTCGACCAGCTCGGCTTCGACGCGGACGACGCCCGCCGCAGGGTCGTCACCCTCGTCAACCCGCTCTCCGACGAGGAGCCCGCGCTCCGCACCACGCTGCTCCCCGGCCTGCTCGGGGCGCTGCGCCGGAACGACAGTCGCGGCAGCCACGACCTGGCCCTCTTCGAGACCGGTCTGGTCTTCCGCCCCGAGGGCGAGCCGAAGGTCGCGGTCCGCCTCCCGGTGGACCGCCGTCCCACCGCCGAGGAGATCGCCGGCGTCAACGCCGCGCTGCCCGCGCAGCCGCGCCGCGCCGCCGTCGTCCTCGCCGGCGCCCGCGAGCAGTCCGGCTGGTGGGGCAAGGGCCGCCCGGCCGACTGGGCCGACGCGATCGAGGCGGCCCGCACCATCGCCGCCGAGGCCGGCGCGGAGCTGCTGATCGACGCCGACCGGCACGCCCCGTGGCACCCGGGCCGCTGCGCCGCCTTCCACGTGGTGATCGACGGGGTCAAGACCCTCGCCGGTCACGGCGGCGAGCTCCACCCGCGCGTCGTCAAGGCGCTGGGCCTGCCGGCCCGCACCTGCGCGATGGAGCTGGACCTGGACGTCCTGGAGAAGGCGAGCGAGGGACCGGTCAAGGCCCCGCGCATCGCCGCCTTCCCGGTCGCCACCCAGGACGTCGCCCTGGTCGTCGACCAGGACGTGCCGTCCGCCGCGGTCGAGTACTACCTGGCCGGCGGGGCGGGCGAACTCCTGGAGTCCATCCGGCTGTTCGACGTCTACACCGGCGACCAGGTCGGCGAGGGCAAGAAGTCCCTGGCGTACGCGCTGAGGTTCCGCGCCGCGGACCGCACGCTCACCGTCGAGGAGGCCACCGCCGCCCGCGACGCCGCGGTCGCCCTGGCCGCCGAGCACACGGGCGCCGTCCTGCGCGGCGCGTAAGCGCGCGGGACACCGTCGGAGGGCCGCCCCGGGACCAGCTTCCCGGGGCGGCCCTCCGGCGTTCCCGCCCCGCCTGACAAGTCCGCGGCCGTGCGGTGCAATGGTGGTGGGAGCCGTCATGGACGTGGCCGTGGAACAGGAACGGGCCCGGGACGCCTTCGCTCGTCGGGCGTGGTCGGGCTTCCGCGCCGCGCTCCCGGACGCCGACCCGGAAGGGTCCTCACGCGGCCCCCGCCGAGCCGCCGCCCGGCGGGACGACCGCGGCCCGTCACCCGAGGGACGTCTCCGGGCGGCTCGCGCCTCTCCTCCGGCCCGGCGGCCACCGCGTACGCCTCCGAGCACGGTCCGGCCGGCCGGAGAGGGGCGGAACGACCCGTCGCCGCCGCATCGCGTGAGGGGGGCGTCCTTTCGGAGCGGCCCCGCCACCCTGATCTCCGGTGCCGGACCCAGGAACGCACGAGGAGGCCCACGATGAACCCCACCGACAGGATGGAACGCATCGAGACCGTCGTCATCGGCGCAGGTCAGGCCGGTCTCTCCACCGGGTACCACCTCGCCCGCCGCCGTCGGCCGTTCGTCGTCCTCGACGGCGGCGCCCGCGTCGGCGACAACTGGCGCTGCCACTGGGACTCGCTGCGGCTGTACAGCCCGGCCAAGCTCGCCTCCCTGCCCGGGATGCGCTTCCCGGCGCCGCCGATGTCCTTCCCCACCAGGGACGAGATGGCCGACTTCCTGGAGACGTACGCCGAGACCTTCGCCCTGCCCGTCCGCACCGGCGAGCGCGTCGCCCGGGTGGCCCGCGGGGGCGGCGGATACGCCGTCGAGACCGGCAGCAGGACCTATCTCTGCGACCACGTCGTCGTCGCCACCGGCACCTTCGGCCGCACTCCGCACGTCCCCGCCTTCGCCGCCGGGCTCGACCCGCGCGTCGCGCAGCTGCACTCCAGCGCCTACAAGAACCCCGGGCAGCTGCGGCCCGGCGGGGTGCTCGTGGTCGGCGCCTCGCACTCCGGCGGGGACATCGCCTACGAGGCCGGGAAGGCCGGCCACCCGGCCGTGCTGAGCGGGACCGTCCACGGCGAGGTGCCCTTCGACATCCACGGCCGGCCGGCGCACGCGATCTTCCCGGTGCTGTGGTTCCTGGCCCGGCACGTGCTGAACCTGCGCACGCCGATCGGCCGCAGGCTGCGCCCCGAGATCAGGGAGCACGGCGGCCCGCTGATCCGGGTCAAGAAGGCCGATCTCGCCGCCGCCGGGGTCGAGCTCGTCCCGGAGCGGACCGTCGGCGTGCGCGACGGGCTGCCGGTGCTCGACGGCGGCCGGGTCCTCGACGTCGCCAACGTCGTCTGGTGCACCGGCTTCCGCCAGGACTTCTCCTGGATCGACCTGCCCGTCACCGGCGAGGACGGCTGGCCGCTGGAGCACCGCGGAGTGGTCGCCACCGCGCCGGGGCTGTACTTCGCGGGCCTGGCCTTCCAGTACGCGTTCGCCTCGATGCTCATCGGCGGCGCCGGCCGGGACGCCGAGTACGTCGTGAAGCATCTGGTGGGGCACCTCGGCTCCGGGGCCGCCGCGGAGCGGCGCGAGGCGGCGCACGCCTGACGGCCGCTCCCGCCCGACGCCTGCGCACCCGTGCGGACCTGCCGCGTCTGTGCGGGTGGCGCGGGTCTGGCGCGGGGCGGCGCGCCGGTGGCGCTCACTCCTTCGGGTGAGATCGCCGGGGGGTGTTCCCCCGTGGTCCGCACGGTCGGCAGAATCGACGCGGCCACAGGGGCGGGCCTGTGTGCCGCAGGGCCTTCGGGCGCTGTCGGGGCTCGGGAAGGGCCGTACATGATCCGTACCAGCCGTGGTGACCGCCTCCGTTCGAGCGCCGTCGGCCGGGCCCGGCTCCGCCGGTCGGCCCCGCTCGCGCTCCCCGTCGGCTGGGGCGTGGTGGCGGTGGCGTGGAAGTTCGGATGTCCGCTGGCCCGGCAGCCGGGGCTGCCGATGCGGATCGCGACCAGCATCGTCTTCCTGACCGTCGGCACGGGGCTGGTCCTCGGGGTGCGGCGGCAGCTGCGGCGCGAGCTGGCGCGGGTGCGGGCGGTGGCGGAGGCGACCCAGCAGGTCCTGCTGCGCCCGCCGCCCGCGCGGCTCGACGGGCTCGCCCTGGCCGCCGGGCAGCTGTCGGCCACCCGTGGCGCCTCGGTGGGCGGTGACCTGTACGAGGCGGTGGCGACGCCGTACGGGGTGCGGATCGTGATCGGGGACGTACGGGGCCATGGTCTCGCCGCGCTGGGCGCGGTCGTCGCGGTGCTGGGGAGCTTCCGGGAGGCCGCGTACGACGAGGTCGAGCTCGGCGGGGTGCTGCGGAGGCTGGAGCGGGCGCTGCAACGGCACCTGCGGGAGCGGGCGCGCGACGAGCATCCGGCGGGCGGCGGAGGCGCGCCCGAGCATCCGGTGGCCGAGGAGTTCGTGACGCTGCTGCTCCTGGAGGTCCGCGCCGACGGGCGGATCGCGGTCCTCGACTGCGGCCACCCCGCCCCGTACCGGCTGGGGCCCCGGCCGGGCCGGCTGCCGGTGGGGGAGCCGCTGCCGCCGCTGGGCGTGCTGCCGCTGCCGGCCGTGCTCGTCCCGTACACCGGTGCCCGGCTGCTGCCCGGCGAGACGCTGGTGCTGCACACCGACGGGGCGGAGGAGGCCCGCGACCACCGGGGGCGGTTCTTCGGCCTGGAGGCGGTGCTCGCCCGCAGTGCCGGCCGGCCGCCCGAGGGCGTCGTCCGGCAGGTGCACGAGGCGCTGCTGCGGCACACCGGCGGTCGGCTCGGCGACGACGTGGCCCTGCTCGTCGTCCGCAACGACCGCGTCCGCGTGCCGGCGCAGCCCGCCGAACCCGGGCTGCGCCGTCCCCGGCCCGCTCCCTCCACCCACTGCTGAGCGGAGGGACCGGGGATACGGGCGCCGCCCGCCCCGCCACGGAGTGTCGGGCAGATCAGCGGGGCGGGCGGCGCGGACCGGGCGGCCGCACTGTACGAGGGGGGAGCCGGCGGCCCGGTCGTTCCTCGCCTTCTCGGCGAGGAGCCCAGTCAAGCGGTACGGCTCGGGTGGCGGCAGCGCGCGCGGACCGGAAGAACGGGTACTTCATTCACACCCCGTGCGAAATCGCACCGGGCGAATTCGGCCACCGCTAGGCTGAGTTCACCGAGCGACCGGAGGGGCCATGCAGCCCAACACCCTGCTGGACGCCCTCCTGGACGAGGCGGGCGTCTCCCACGCCGGGCTCGCCGACCGTGTGAACCGGGCCGGACGGGCCAGGGGACTCGCCCTGCGTTACGAACACACCGCCGTGGCGCGGTGGTTGAAGGGCCAGCGGCCGCGCGGCCAGGTGCCCGACCTGATCTGCGAGGTGCTCGCGGCCCGGCTGCGCCGGTCCGTCACCCTCGACGACATCGGCCTCGGCGTGCCCGGCGGCGGGCCGCCCGCGCCCGGCACCCCGCTCAACGGCTTCGTCGACCGGGCCACCGCGCTGTGGCGTTCGGACGAGCAGCAGCGCCCGTACCTCGCGAGCGCGCCGGCGGTGACCGGCACGCCCGCGGTGATGCCGGTGTGGGAGTGGGAGAACCCGCCGGAGGACACCGACGTCTCCCGGACCGGCCTCACCCGGGTGGAGCCCGCCGACATCGCCCTGCTCAGCGCCGCCCGCGCCCACTACGAGCAGATGTACCGCAAGGCCGGCGGCATCGCGACCCGCGCCCGGATCATCGGCTTCCTCACCACCGAGGCGACACCCCGGCTGCGCGGCTCGTACAGCGACGCGCTGGGCCGCTCCCTGCACCGGGCCACCGGCGGCCTGGTGGCGGTGGCCGGGATCTGCGCCTACGACGCCGACGCCCACGGTCTGGCGCAGCGCTACTTCCACCAGGCGCTGCGGCTCGCCAAGGCCAGCGGGGACCGGGCCTTCGGTGCCTACGTGGTGGCGCTGATGGTCAACCAGTCGCTGCTCCTGGGGGAGTTCCGGCAGGCGGTGGCCTTCGCGGAGGCGGCGCTGCGGGCGGCGGACGGGAGCATCACCCCGGCGCTCGCGGCCGATCTGACGGCGATGCAGGCGAAGGCGTACGCCCGGCTCGGGGACGGGGTGGCGGCGCTCGGCTGCATCGTGCGGGCCGAGCGGACGGCGGAGCGGATCGCGCCGGCGGCGGAGCCGGCCGAGACCGGGTACGTCCAGCCCGGGCTCGTCAACGTGCAGGTCGCGGAGGCCCTCCTCAGTCTGGGTGATCTCGCGGGCGCGTACGAGCACGCGGCGCGGGCGGCCGGGACGCCCTCGCACGACCGGGGCCGGGTGCACCGGCTCGCGCTGCTCTGCCAGGTCGAACTGCGCCAGGGCGAGGCGGACTCGGCGGCGCGCACGGCGGTCGAGATGACCGAGCGGGCGCGCGGGATGGAGTCGCGCCGGCTGCGGGACCGGCTGCTCCAGGCCCGGGAGCACCTGCTGGCCAGTGACGCGGGGGACGCCCGGGAGGCGGCGGCGCTGATCGACGGGGCGTTGCGCGTTCCGCTCTGACCGTTCAGCTGCTGCGATATTGCCACCGAACACGCACCTACCAGTCGGAAGGTGGCAAGAACGTGCAGTGGACGAAAGTAAGTGAGCGCTCCGTCTATGAAAACCGTTGGTTCCGGGTGAACCTCGCGGACGTCGAACTTCCGGACGGCCGCCACCTCGACCACTATCTGATCCGGCTCCGCCCCGTCGCCGTCGCGACCGTCGTCAACGACGCCGACGAGGTCCTGATGCTCTGGCGCCACCGCTTCATCACCGACAGCTGGGGCTGGGAGCTGGCCGCCGGCGTCGTCGAGGACGGCGAGACCCCCGAGGCCGCCGCCGCCCGCGAGATGGAGGAGGAGACCGGCTGGCGGCCCGGGCCGCTGCGCCACCTCCTCACCGTCGAGCCCTCCAACGGGCTCAGCGACGCCCGGCACCACCTCTACTGGACGGACCGGGCCGCCTGGACCGGCCCGCCGGCCGACGGCTTCGAGTCCTCGCGGCGCGCGTGGGTGCCGCTGAAGGAGGTCCCGGAGCTGATCGCCCGCGGCGAGGTCCCGGCGGCGAACATGGCGGCCGGCCTGCTGATGCTGCACCACCTGCGGCTCGGCTGACGGCGCGGTGAAGACGGAACGGCCCGTACCTGTGCGGGGGTACGAGCCGTTCCTGCCGCGGAGAGCGACAACCGTGGGGACGCCGGGGCGTCAGGGGTAGACGTAGAAGCCGGAGCCCGTCTTGCGGCCCAGCCGGCCCGCGTCGACCATCCGCTGGAGGAGCGGGGGAGCGGCGTACAGCGGCTCCTTGAACTCGGAGTACATCGAGTCGGCGATCGAGGCGATCGTGTCGAGGCCGATGAGGTCGGAGAGCTTCAGCGGGCCCATCGGGTGGGCGCAGCCGTACTCCATGCCGTTGTCGATGTCCTCGCGGCTCGCGATGCCGGACTCGAACATCCGGATCGCGGAGAGCAGGTAGGGCACGAGCAGGGCGTTCACGACGAAGCCCGAGCGGTCCTGGGCGCGGATCGCGTGCTTGCCGAGCAGCTTCTCGGCGAAGGCCTGCGCCCGGCTGATCGTGCCCTCGGAGGTGGTGAGGGCGGGGATCAGCTCGACGAGCTTCTGCACCGGGGCCGGGTTGAAGAAGTGGATGCCGATGACGTTGTCCGGGCGGGAGGTCGCCACGGCCAGCTTCACCAGCGGGATGGAGGAGGTGTTCGAGGCCAGGATGGCGTCGGACCGGGTCAGGACCTGGTCGAGCACCTGGAAGATCTCGGTCTTGACCTGCTCGTTCTCCACGACCGCCTCGATGACGAGGTCGCGGTCGGCGAACTCGCCCAGGTCGGTCGTGAAGCTCAGGTTGGCCAGGGCCGTGTCCCGCTCCTCCTCGCTGATCTTGCCGCGTTCGGCGGCCTTGGTCAGCGAGTTCAGCAGCCGGGTACGGCCGATCTCCAGCGCCTCGCCGGTGGTTTCGGCGACCTTCACCTGGAGACCGCTCCGGGCACACACCTCTGCGATGCCCGCGCCCATCTGGCCGCAGCCCACCACTCCGACGCGCTCAATGTCGGCCATGGAGTCCGTCACCTCGTGCCTTTCGCTCTTCTCTGGCGGCGGGCCCCCGTGTGATTCCGGTGCGCACGCCTCGACCCCATGACGTTACTCCGATTCGCGCGATGATCGATCGGTCGGAGGCGGGCATGCTGTCCGTGGGGGTGTGACGTGTCCGACAACGGAGGGGTACAAGTGCGGCCTATCGGGAGAAGAGGGTTCGTGACGACCGCCACGGGAGCGGCATGCGCCGTCGTGGCGGGCGGTGTCCCGGGCGCCGCCGGGGAGCGTGACGCGGAGCGTGGCGGAGGACCGGGACGGGCGGCGCCGAAGAACGCCTTCCGCTTCCGGGGCATGTGGGTGGCGACCGTCGCCAACCGCGACTGGCCGTCCCGCGCCGGCCTCTCCGCGGGCGCGCAGAAGGCCGAGCTCCTGGCCCACCTGGACCGGGCGGTGGAGCGGCGGCTCAACGCGGTCGTCCTCCAGGTGCGGCCCACCGCCGACGCCCTGTGGCCCTCGCCGTACGAGCCGTGGGCGGCGTGCCTCACCGGCACGCAGGGCCGTGACCCCGGCTGGGACCCGCTGGGCACGGCGGTCGCCGCGGCCCACGCGCGGGGCCTGGAACTGCACGCCTGGTTCAACCCGTACCGAGTGGCGAACCACACGGACCCCACCCGGCTCGTGGCCTCCCACCCGGCCCGCCTCCACCCCGGATGGACCGTGGCCTACGGCGGGAAGCTCTACTACGACCCCGGGCTGCCCGAGGTCCGGCGCTTCGTCCAGGACGCCATGCTCGACGCGGTGCGCCGCTACGACCTCGACGCCGTCCACTGGGACGACTACTTCTACCCGTACCCGGTGGCGGGGGAGAGCTTCGCGGACGACGGTACGTACGCCCGCCACGGCAAGGGCTTCCCCGACCGCGCGGACTGGCGGCGGCACAACACCGACCTGCTGGTCTCGGAGATGTCCGCCCGCCTCGGGGAACTCAAGCCGGGCGTCGGGTTCGGCGTCAGCCCCTTCGGGGTGTGGCGGAACATCGCCGACGACCCCTCGGGCTCCGACACCCGCGGCGGCGTGGCGACCTACGACGACCTGTACGCGGACACCCGCAAGTGGATCCGGGAGGGGTGGATCGACCATGTGGTGCCGCAGCTGTACTGGCACATCGGCCACTCCGCCACCGACTACACCACGCTCCTCGACTGGTGGAACGCGGTGGTGAAGGGGACGGGCGTCGGGCTGTACATCGGCGAGGCGCTGTACAAGGCGGGCGACCCGGGCCAGCCCGAGGCGTGGCAGGACCCGAAGGAGCTGTCACGGCACCTCGCGCTGGCCGCCGGGCGGCCGGCGGTCGGAGGGCACGTCTTCTTCGCCGCCAAGGAGGTGACGGAGGACCGCGCCGGCGCCCTCGCCGCCGTCGTGGCCGACCACTATCCGGCCAGGACCCGCGCACCGGGATCCGGGGACCCGGCGTGACGCCCGCGGGCTCCGGGCCCCCGGGCGCCGGTCCTCCCGGTGCCGGTCGCGCGGGCGCCGGTCCTCCCGGCGCCGCTCTCCCTAGTGCTTTTCTCCGTGGTGACGGACGACCGTGTCGGGGCCGGGCGACATGAGGGCCTCGTGACCGTCGTCGTCGAACTTGACCTTGTACGGGGGAGTGCCGTTCTCCCCCAGCACCTGAAGGACCTGGGCCGTGCGGTCGTGCTGACCTACGGTCCGGCCGTGCACCAGCAGCTTGTCGCCCACACTCGCCTGCATCGGGTGACCTCCTCGCGCGCGTAGGGCCTCTGTCTGCCATTGTGACCCAGGTCACGGTGGCCCGTCGCGTCAGCCCTTGGCGCGCTGGGTCACCGCGATGCAGACCAGCACGCCGACCGCCGCGACCGGCGCGGCCAGCGGCAGGGACTCGCCGAGCAGGAAGACCGACCAGAAGAGCGTGAGGAGCGGCTGGGCGAGCTGGAGCTGGCTGGCGCGCGGGATGCCGATCGCGGCCATGCCGCGGTACCAGACGTACAGGCCGAAGAAGGTGGAGCCGGCCGCCACCCAGACCAGGCCGATCACCCCGTGGGCGGTGAGGTGGACCGGTTCGAGGGCGAGCGCCACCGCGGAGGCCGGGACCATCAGCGGCAGGCAGAACACCAGCGCCCAGCCGATCACCTGCCAGCCCGGCATCAGGCGGGCCAGCCGGCCGCCCTCGGTGTAGCCGGCGGCGCAGACGAGCAGCGCGCCGAAGAGGTAGAGGTCGCCGCCGGAGAGCGCGCCGCCGCTCTGCTGGACGGTGAAGGCGATCACGACGGCGGCGCCGGCGACGGCCGCGGACCAGAAGGTGCGGGACGGGCGGCGACCGGTCCGCACGGCCGCGAAGGCGGCCGTGGTGAGCGGCAGCAGGCCCACGACGACGGCGGCGTGCGAGGTGGTGGAGGTCCGGAGGGCGAGCGTGGTCAGCAGCGGGAAGCCCACCACCACGCCACCCGCGACCACCGCGAGCCCGGCCCAGTGGCGCCGCTCCGGCAGCGGGACCCTTCCGGCCAGCAGGAAGGCGCCGGCGATCAGCGCGGCGAGCGTGGAGCGCACGGCCACCAGCGACCAGGGGCCGAAGCTCTCCAGGCCCCACACCGTCGACGGGAAGGTCAGCGAGAAGGAGACCACGCCGAGGAGGGCGAGGAGGGTGCCCTGGGTGCCGGACGCCTCCGCCGCGGCGGGAGCGCTTTCGGCCGTCGTGTCGACCGCTATCGTCATCGGGGCAGTAGCGCTATTCTGTGCTCTCATGCATGAGCGTAGCAGCGTGTTGGAACTGGCGAAATCCCTTAAGGCGGAGCTCGACCGCTACTCTCCGGGTGGAAAGCTGCCGTCGAGCCGGGCCCTCGTCGAGCGCTACCGCGTCTCGCCGGTGACCGTCACCCGCGCCCTCGCGCAGCTCGCCGCCGAGGGACTGGTCGTCACCCGGCCCGGCGCCGGCGCCTTCAGGGCCGAGACCCCCGCCCCCGCCGCCACCGGCGACACCTCCTGGCAGGAGCTGGCCCTCAGCGCCGACGCCGCCACCGAACTCGTCCCCCGTGCCGTCGACGCCTCCGGCGTCCTCGTCACCCTCGCCGCGCCCCCGCCCGGCGTCGTCGAGTTCAACGGCGGCTACCTCCACCCCTCCCTCCAGCCCGAGCGGGCCCTCTCCGCCGCCCTCGCCCGGGCCGGCCGCCGCCCCGGCGCCTGGGGCCGGCCGCCCACCGACGGCCTCACCGAGCTGCGGGAGTGGTTCGCCCGCGAGATCGGCGGCGGCGTCACCGGCGCCGAGGTCCTCATCACCGCCGGCGGACAGTCCGCCCTGACCACCGCGCTGCGCGCGCTCGCCGCGCCCGGCACCCCCGTGCTCGTCGAGTCGCCCACCTACCCCGGCATGCTCGCCGTCGCCCGGGCCGCCGGACTGCGTCCGGTGCCCGTGCCCACCGACGCCGACGGCATCCGCCCCGACCTCCTCGAAGCCGCCTTCCGCGCCACCGGCGCCCGGGTCCTGGTCTGCCAGCCGCTCTTCCAGAACCCCACCGGCGCCCTCCTCCCGCCGGACCGCCGCCGCGAGGTCGTCCGCATCGCCCGCGCCGCCGGCGCCTTCGTCGTCGAGGACGACTTCGCCCGCCGACTCGTCCACGAGGACGCCGGACCGCTGCCGCCGCCGCTCGCCGCCGACGACCCCGACGGCGTCGTCGTCCACGTCTGCTCGCTCACCAAGATCACCTCGGCGAGCCTCCGCGTCGGCGCCCTCGTCGCCCGGGGCCCCGTCCTGGAGCGGCTCCGCGCCATCCAGGTCGTCGACAGCTTCTTCGTCCCCCGTCCGCTCCAGGAGGCCGCGCTCGAACTCGTCGGCGCCCCGGCCTGGTCCCGCCACCTGAGGACCGTCTCCCAGGAGCTCAAGGCCCGCCGCGACATCCTCACCGCCGCCGTCGCCCTCCGGCTCCCCGAACTCGCCCTGCCGCACGTCCCCTCCGGCGGCTACCACCTCTGGCTCCGCCTCCCCGACACCCTCCCCGAGTCCGCCCTCCTCGCCGCGGCCCTCCGCGCCGGCGTCACCGCCGCGCCCGGCCGGCCCTACTTCTGCGCAGAGCCGCCGGCCGGTCACATCCGGCTGAGTTTCGCGGGTGTCGCCGGCCCCACGGAGATCGCCGAGGGCGTCCGCAGGCTCCGGACCGCCATGGACGAACTCCTTCCGTGACACCGGGCGGGCCGGAGGCGGGCGGCGGTGACGCGGGGAGGGCCCCGACGGGACGGAAAACCCGTCTGACACATGCCGCGCGCCCTGGCATCCTGCGGCCATGACCCAGACGACCGCCTCCGTACCCGCCGCCACCCCCGTCGTCCTCCACGGGACGTACGAGATCTCAGCCGACCCGGCCCGCCTCGACGCCGCCCGCGTCCACCACTGGCTCTCCACCGATTCCTACTGGGCGGGCGGCCGACCTCGGGAGAAGCAGGACCGGGCCATCGCCGGCTCGCTCAACTTCGGCGCCTACCACCGCGACACCGGGGAGATCGCCGCCTACGCGCGCGTGGTCACCGACTACGCCACCTTCGCCTGGCTCTGCGACGTCTACGTCGACCGGCCGGCCCGGGGCACCGGACTCGGCACCGCCCTCGCCACCGCCGTCCGCGACCACCTGGAGCAGTACGGGCTGCGCCGGATCATGCTCGCCACCGCCGACGCCCACGGCATCTACGAGAAGCTCGGATTCACGCCACTGCAGAATCCGGACAAGTGGATGGCTCTCGGGCAGCAGTGAACCGGGGCCTCCCGGTCCCCCCTGCGCGCCCCTTGACCCGGCGCCCCACCGGCCTCACCATCGCGGCCATGGGTCTTCGGGTCACGCTGGTCGCGGCGGCGCGCAGTTCCTCCCTGCTCGCCGAACGCTTCGACGACGACCGGCCGCTCGACGAGGCCGGCTGGTACGAGGTGCAGCAGGCCGCGCCCGCTCTCCTCCCGCTCGGCGCGGCCGAACTCCGCTACTGCTCCCCGACCCCGCGCAGCCGGGCCACCGGCACGGCCCTCGGCTACGCCCCGCTCGTCCAGCCCGCGCTGCGCGACTGCGACATGGGCCGCTGGCGCGGACTCACCCTCGCCGAGGTCGCCGCCCTCGAACCGGCCGCCGTCGACGCCTGGCTCGCCGACGCCCGCTCCGCCCCGCACGGCGGCGAACCCCTCCTCGCCTTCATCTCCCGCATCGGCGGCTGGCTCGACACCCGCCCCGCCGACGACGCCACCGTCGTCGCCGTCGCCGAACCCTCCGTCGTCCGCGCCGCCCTCGTCTACGCGCTCCGCGCCGCGCCCGCCACCTACTGGAGCGTCGACGTCCGCCCCCTGTCGACCGTCACCCTCCTCGGCCGACCCGGCGCCTGGCACCTCCACCTGGACGCGCCGGCGCTGCGCTGAGCCGCCGCGGGCGAGGGCGCCGCCCAGGCCCGGGCGGACCGGCTAGCCTGGGGGCACGATGAACCGTTTGACCACGTCATGGGGCGACGTCACGCTCACCCGCCACCCCGAGGACCCGCGCGATCCGCTGCGCGCCTGGGACGCGGCCGACGAGTACCTGTTGAACCATCTGGCCGAGACCGGCACCGACCTCTCCGGCACCGTCGCCGTCCTCGGCGACCGCTGGGGCGCCCTCGTCACCGCGCTGTCGGCGGCGGGGGCCGGGGAGCTCGTCCAGATCTCCGACTCGTACCTCGGCCGCGAGGCCACCCGCGCCAATCTCGCGCGGGCCGGCGTCGCTCCCGGCGCCGTCCGGCTCCTCACCACCCAGGACCCGCCGCCCGCGCGGATCGACGTCCTGCTCGTCCGCGTCCCCAAGAGCCTCGCGCTCCTGGAGGACCAGCTGCACCGGCTCGCCCCCGCCGTCCACGCGGACACGGTGGTCGTCGGCACCGGCATGGTCAAGGAGATCCACACCTCCACCCTGACCCTCTTCGAGCGGATCCTCGGGCCCACCCGCACCTCGCTCGCGGTGAAGAAGGCCCGGCTGATCCACACCACCCCCGACCCGGCCGCCGCGCCCGGGCCGAACCCGTGGCCCCACCGGTACGCGCTCCCCGCCGACACGCCCGCGCCCGGACTCCCCGGCCGCACGGTCGTCAACCAGGCGGGCGTCTTCTGCGCCGACCGCCTCGACATCGGCACCCGCTTCCTCCTCGGCCACCTGCCCCGGGGCCTCGGCCGGGCCAGGGTGGCCGACCTCGGCTGCGGCAACGGCGTCGTGGGCCTCGCCGTGGCGCTCGCCGAACCGGAGGCCGAACTGCTCTTCACCGACGAGTCGCACCAGGCCGTCGCCTCCGCGGAGGAGAACTTCCGCACCCACGCGGGGGAGGAGCGCAAGGCCGAGTTCACGGTCGGCGACGGGCTCGCGGACGTCCCCGCCGGCTCCCTCGACCTCGTCCTCAACAACCCGCCCTTCCACAGCCACCAGGCCACCACCGACCGCACCGCCCGCCGCATGTTCTCCGACGCGCGGCGCGCGCTGCGCCCCGGCGGCGAGCTCTGGGTCGTGGGCAACCGTCACCTCGGCTACCACGTCACCCTCCGCCGCATCTTCGGCAACGCCGAACTGGTGGCGAGCGACCCGAAGTTCGTGGTGCTGCGCGCGGTCAGGCGCTGACGCCCGTCAGGTCCCGGGGAAGACCACGTCCAGCGCGCGGACCGGCCCCTCGCCCGTCGTGACGAGGAGGCCGACGACGCGTCCCCGGCCGAATCCGAAGGCCACCGCCGCGACCGGCTTCCCGGCCGCGAACACCACGAGGCCGGCCTCGCCCTCCACGAGGGCGGGCCGGACCACGCCCCCCGGCCGCGCGAGCACCGCGGCCGCCTCCGCGGCCACGGCGGCGGCCCCGTGCACGGGGCCCCGCTCGGTGTACGCCACCGCCTCGGGGGCCAGCAGGCGGGCCAGGGCCGCCGCGTCCCGCGCGCGTGCGGCCGCCAGGAAGGCGTCCACGAGCGCCCGCCGCCCGCCGGTGTCCCCGCGCCTGCCACCGCCCCTGTCACCGCTGCCGTCCCGGCCACCACCGCCGTTCCCGCCCCGCAGTCGCTCCCGCGCCCGCCGGGCCCGGCGGGCGGCGTCGGCGGGGGAGCAGCCCAGGACGCGGGCGGTCTCCCCGGGCGGCAGCCCGAAGACGTCGTGCAGGAGGTACGCGACCCGCTCGCGCGCCCCGAGCCGTCCGAGCACGGCGAGAAAGCCCAGCAGAACCGCCTCGTCCAGGCCCTCCACGGCCGCCTCTTCCGGCGTCCCCTCCTCCCCCTCCCGCACGCCCGCGTGCCCCGCGCCGTCGAGGCAGGCGCGGGCGACGAGGGCCGTCGACCAGGCACGGGCCGTCGCCGGCGCGTCCGCCCCGAGCCCGGCCCGGACCCGCGCGAGCACGGCCCCCGCCTCCCGCTCCGCCCCGGCGCCCAGCAGGCGCAGCGCCACGCCCCGCAGCCGTTCCTCGTCGGCGTCGAACCACGCGTCCAGCGCGGTCACCACAGCGTCGTCGTGCATGGGGCCTCGTTTCCCGTCAGGTGCCTTCACCGGTCTGACGGGCCGACCGGGACCTTTGTGACGCCGTCCCCGACGACGCCGTCGGCTTCCCGGGAGGCGACACGGGAGGCGGCCGGCCGCGCCGGTGGGCGGGGCGGGTCAGCCTTCCAGCGCCGCGAGCTCCCGGTCGGCGCGTTCGGCGACGAGGGCGAGGACGCGGCCGGCGGCGGCCAGGTCCTCGGCGGGGATCCCGCCCCAGACGCGGGCGGTGAGGGGGGCGGTCTCGGCGGTGACGGCGGCGAGCAGTCCGCGGCCCGCGTCCGTGGGGATCAGGTGCGGGCCGTCGCCGGCGAGCAGTTCCCCGGCCCGGAGCGCGTCGACCGCGGCCCGGGCCTCGGCCTCGCCGGCCTTGAGGGTGGTGCGGACCGTGGCGACCAGCTCGGCCGGGGTGCGCGGGGCGTCGGCGGTGACGGCGGCGCGCAGCGCGATCTGCTCCACGAAGGTGACGCCGTGGCGGGCCAGGACGTGCTCCAGGACGCCTCGGGCCGCGTAGTGGGCGAGGCCGAGCATGCGGGCGTCGGCGGCGGGTGCGGTGGTGGTCATGGTGGTGCCCCCTAGGTGGTCTCGTCGTCGGGTGGGGAAGGAACGAGGGGTACGTCGAGCAGGGTCGTCAGCTCCTCGGTGAACGCGTGGACGCGCTCGGCGTCCAGGCCGCCCAGTGGTGCGAGGAGCTGCCGGTGCAGGTCCTGCACCACGTCGATGGCGCGGCGGGTGACGTCCCGGCCCTCCTCGGTGAGGGCGAGCTGCACGGCGCGCGGGTCCCGGGGGTCGCGGGCGCGCTCGACCAGGCCGGCCGTCTCCAGGGCGCGGGCCAGCTTCGAGACGTACAGCGCCTCCAGGCCCGTGTGGTCGGCGAGCCGTCGCTGGCTCGGCCGCTCACCGGCGCGTCCCATGCCGTACAGCGACGCGACCACCGAGTACTGCGCGTGGGTGAGGCCCAGCGGGGCCACCGCGCGGTCGACGGCGACCCGCCATTTGTTGGCGAGCCGCCACACCAGAAAGCCGGGCGTGGGGCCCGGGGAACCCTTGCTCATGGCAAACAGAGTACATGGCTACTATGTCCATGGCTACTAAATCCTCCGGGGGGTCGGGCGCGGCCGCGGTTGTCGGCTCCGTGCATGCGCGATCAAGTGGAACCCGCCCCGGAGGCCCGCGCGGACGGTGGTACTCCGGCCATCGCGCCCACCGCCCCGGGCCACCCGCGATCAAGCTCCCGCCAGCCGTTACCCGGGTCCGTCCGCAGGCCCGCGCAAGCGGAATTCGGCCTCGCGGGTAGGGGTCGGCGGGGCTGTCCCAAGATCGTGTCAAGTCGCTTGACAAGCTTGCGCGCCGCCTGCCAGGGTCAGCTGCCGTGGGTCGGAAGCCGTAAAAGGCAATTCAATTCAGAACAACCTAGGCAAGAGTACGACCACATATGTAACGGCGCTGTTACATGATCTCTTTTTCAGTAATATTATATTGAAATTCCAGGCAGCCCACGGGGGTGGCTTTGAATGGAAGAAAATCAGCCGGCCGAACTTTCTTCTGCCGACCTGGCCGCCGCGGTGCGCTCCGAATTATCCGCTCGGCTCGGAATAGATCCCGCTGATCTCCGCGACGACGTCGTCTTCTCCGCCTACGGGCTCGACTCGCTCAAGGCCGTGGGACTGGTCGAGGCACTCGGCGCACTGATGGGCCGTAAGCTTTCGGCCACGCTCCCGTGGGAATGCCCCACGGTCGAGCGGCTGGTCGCGAGGCTCCTCGGCGGGCCCGCCCCGGAGGCGGTCACCCCGGGCGCGACGGAGGACCGGGGGACGCTCGCGAGCGGCGAGCCCATCGCCGTCGTGGGCATGGCCTGCCGCTTCCCCGGCGCCGACGACGTCGACCAGTTCTGGCAGCTCCTCAGCGAGGGCGCCGACCTGACCGGGCCCGTACCGCCCGGGCGCCTGACGCCCTCCTCCGGGCCGCGTGAAGCCGGCTACCTGCGCGGGCCCGTCGACCGGTTCGACCCGCTGTTCTTCGGGATCTCCCCGCGCGAGGCGCAGGAGATGGATCCGCAGCAGTCCCTCTTCCTCGAAGTCGCCTGGGAGGCGCTGGACTCCGCCGGACTCGGCGACGGCAGCCTCTCCGGCAGCCGTACCGGCGTCTTCGTCGGCGCCATCTGGCACGACTACGCCGACCTGGGAGGCGCGCCGGACGGCCCCGCCTCGGCGTACCTGGCGAGCGGGCGCTCGCTGAACATGATCGCCAACCGCTTCTCGTACGCCCTCGGGCTGCGCGGTCCCAGCCTGGTCGTCGACACCGCGTGCTCGTCCTCGCTGCTGGCCGTGCACCTCGCCTGCCAGAGCCTGGCCACCGGGGAGTCGAAGACGGCCGTCGTCGGCGGCGTCAACCTGCTCCTCGACCCGCGGACCACGGAGGCGTTGCAGGGCTTCGGCGCCCTCGCGCCGGACGGCCGGTGCAAGGTCTTCGACGAGAGCGCCGACGGCTTCGGCCGCGGCGAGGGCTGCGGCGTCGTCGTCCTCAAGCCCCTCTCGCGCGCGCTCGCCGACAACGACCGGATCTGGTGCGTGATCCGGGGATCGGCCGCCAACAACGACGGGCAGAGCAACGGCCTGACCGCGCCGAACCCCGTCGCCCAGCAGGAAGTCCTCAGCCAGGCCTACGAGACGGCCGCGGTCGACGCCCGCGAGGTCGCCTACGTCGAGACGCACGGCACCGGGACCGCGCTCGGCGACCCGATCGAGGCCTCCGCCCTCGGCGCGGTGCTCACCGCCGGACGCGCCGAGGACGCGCCCGAGCTCGTCCTCGGCTCGGTGAAGGCGAACATCGGCCACCTCGAAGGCGCCGCGGGCATCGCGGGGCTGATGAAGGCGGCACTCTCCCTGTGGCACCGCCGGATCCCGTCGAACCCGCACTTCGAGACCCCGAACGCGCACATCGACTTCGAGGGGATGCGGCTGCGCGTCCCCCGCGAGAACGAGGCCTGGCCGCGGGACGCGCGCCCGCTCGCCGGAGTCAGCGCCTTCGGCTGGGGCGGCACCAACGTGCACGTCGTCCTCGAAGGACGCGACGAGCCCCCGCTCCGCGCACTGCCCCCGGCCGGCACCCCCGAGCCCGCCGGGCGGCCCACCGCCCCGCCCGCGGACGGCCCGAACCCGGACATCCTCTTCGTCTGCTCCCCGCACGGACACCAGTACGCGGAGATGGGCGTCGAGCTGATGCGCGCGGAGCCCGTCTTCCGCGCCGCCGTCGAGGAGTGCGACCGCCACTTCCTGCCGCTGGCCGGCTGGTCCCTGGCCGAGAAGCTCGCCACCGGCTCGGAGTCCCGGAAGCGCCTGGACGTCGTGCTGCCCCTGCTGTACGCCGTGCAGGTCGGCCTGGCCCGCCTCCTGGAGCACCACGGCGTGCTCCCGGCCTCGGTGGTCGGCCACTGCATCGGCGAGATCCCGGCGGCCGTGATCGCCGGCATCCTCGACGTCGAGCAGGCCACGGCGCTCGTCTACCACTACAGCCGCTACCAGTACCAGATGGCCCGGCCCGACCACGGCATGGCCGCTCTGGAGTACACGGCGGCCGAGGCGTACGAACTGGTCGGCGACGACCACCGGGTGACCGTGGCCGCCTGCAACGGCCCGCGTTCCACCGTGATCTCCGGCGACCGCGCCCGACTTGAGGAGCTGGTGGCCCAGACCAGGGCCGCCGGCGCCCAGGCCGGCATGATCGACGTCGACGTGGCCGGCCACGGCCCGGCGATCGAGCAGGTCATCGAGGACCTGGTGCGCGACATCGGCGAGCTGCGCCCGCGCCCCGGACGGATCCCGATGATCTCCTCGGTCACCGCCGAGCCGCTCGACTGGCGCGAGGTCAACGGCGCCTACTTCGCGCAGAACCTGCGCTGTCTGGTCCGGTTCGACGACGCCGTACGCCGGGCGATGACCGACGGCGCCTCGGTGCTCATGGAGATCACCGCCCACGCCGTGCTGCTGCACGCGCTCAGGCAGCTCACCGACGAGGCCGCGGCCGGCTCCGACCGCGAGCCCGTCGCGCTCGGCACCATGCGGCGCGGCGACCCGCGCGGAGGGATCTCCGACACGATCGCGGCGCTGCGGACGCTCGGCTGGCGGCCGGAGACGCGACAGGAGCCGTCGGCCCAGCTGCTGACCCTCTCCGCGCGCAGCCCGGAGGCGCTGCTCCAGTACGCCCGGGAGACGGCCGGCGCGCTGCGCGCGGCCACGCCGGGGACGACACCGGCGGACGTCTGCCAGGCCACCGCCCGCCGCACCGCCTTCCCGTACCGCCTCGCCGCCGTCGGACACGATCTGCGGGGGCTGGCCGAGGACCTGGAGCGGCTCGCCCGGGGCGGCGACGCGAAGGCCGCCCGGGTCTCCGAGCGGCCCGTGACCGGCCGGCCCCGTACCGCCTTCGTCTTCCCGGGTCCCGGCTCGCCGTGGACCGGCGCGGCCCGGAGCCTGCTCGCCGAGGAGCCGGTGTTCGCGGCCGTGCTGCGCGAGTGCGACGCGACGGCGGCGCCGCTGCTGGGCCGGTCGATCCTCGGAGAGCTGGACGCCGCGGCCCCGGACGGTCCCGTCGAGCCCCTGCTCTTCTCCGTCCAGGTGGCACTCGCCGAGCTGTGGCGGTCCTGGGGAGTGGAGCCGGACGTGGTGATCGGCCACGGCGTCGGCGAGGTGGCGGCGGCGGTGACGAGCGGAGCGCTCGGCCTGCACGACGGCCTGCGGATCGCCTGCCTGGGCAGCGCCCTGCCGAACGTCCCGCCGGAGGAGCCGGGCGCGCTCCGGCCCGCCGCCGGCCGGGTCCCGGTCCACTCGACCGCGCTGAACCGGCGCGTCGACGGCGCCGGCCTGGACGCCGCCTACTGGCGCGCCGCCCTCGGCGTTCCCGGGGCGTTCCCGGACGCCGTCCGGTCGCTGCTCGACGACGGCCACTCCCTCTTCGTCGAGATGAGCCCGGACCCGATCCTCACCACCGTGATCGACGAAGCCGCCGCGCTCGCCGGACGGCGGGTGACGGCCGTCCCGTCGCTGCGCCGCGACGAGGACGGGCGCGCGGTCATGCTGGAGTCGCTCGGCGCCGCCCATCTCGCCGGTGTCGAGGTCGACGGCAGCGCGGCGCTGCGCCCCGGCGCGCGTCGCCAGGCGGACCTGCCCGCGTACCCCTGGCAGCGGGAGCACTTCCCGATCCCCGGCCTGTCCGGTGCCGGCCGCGAGGGGCGTCCCGGTCCCGCGACCGCCACGGGCCTGGTGCTCGGCACCCGGCTCGACTCGGCGATCGAACCCGGGGTGCACTACTGGCAGACGCGGCTGTCCGCCGAGCTCCCGGAGGTCGCCGACCACCAGGTCCGCGGCGTCCCCGTGGTGCCGGGGTCGGCCTACCTCACGCTGGCGGCGGCCGCCGTCGACGAGGTGATGCCGGGCGCGGAACTCGCCGTCTCCGACCTCCTGTTCGCCTCCGCGCTCGCGCCGGAGGCCGGCCGGCCGCGGCTCGTGCAGTCGGTGCTGTCCGAGGAGGGCGGCGGCGCCCGCTTCCGGGTCTTCGACCGCGCGGGCTCGTCCCCGGTGCTGCTCGCCGAGGCCGTGTTCCGGGCCGAGGACCGCGCGCCCGACGGGCAGGGCGCCGGGGGGTACGAACCGGAGCCCTCCGGGCCGGACGCCCTCACGGAGGACGGCTTCTACCGGCTGCTCGCCGGCCACGGCGTCGAGTGCGGTCCGGAGTACCGGCGGGTGACCGCCTTCCGGGCGCTCGACGGCGGCGCGGTCGCGCGGGCCACGCTGACGCCGCAGGACCTCGCGATGGCGGGCACGCGCCTGCCGCGCGCCGCCTACGACGCGGCCTTCCAGACCGTCACCGCCGCCGTCCTCGGCGGCGCGGACCAGGGCGGGACGGGCGTGGTCGTGGTCGAGGGAGCCGACGCGGTCTCCTTCGCCGGCAAGCCGTCCGGCGCGCTCTCCCTGCGCGTGCGGCTCTCCACGCAGGACGCCGGGGAGACCCGGGCGGACGTGCGGGTGCTGGACGCCGCCACCGGCGGCCTGCTGATGGAGATGCGCGGCCTGCGGCTGTTCCGGTCCGACGCGCTGCGGATCGCCGGATCCGGCGCGGAGCCGGCCGGCGCCGCGCCGGCCGCGGAGTCCGCGCGGCCCTCGGCGGCCGACGGGAAGGAGTCGGCACCGCTCACCGGGACCGACCCGACGGCCGAGGTCGAGGCCGTCGTGCGGGCGGCCGTCGCGCGGATCGTGGACACGAGTCCCGAGCGCCTCCGCGTCGACCAGCCCTTCCGCGAGCTCGGCATGGACTCGCTCATGGCGGTCGAGCTCCGCAAGAGGCTGGAAAGGAAGTTCGGGGTGAAGCTGTCGTCCAGCCTCGCCTTCAACTACCCGACGGTCCAGGAGCTCGTGCCCTACCTCATCGAGAAGGCCGGGCTGAGCGCGCCGCCGCACGACGCCGGCGCGCGGCCGACAGAGCCGTCGCCGCCCGGTTCGCCCGACGGATCCACGATCCGGCACCACGCGGAAGACACGGACCACGCAGACGACGCAGACAGCCTGCTGCGGGAGCTCGAACTCCTCGAAGCACGCATAGAGGACCTCTGACATGACCGATTCCCCCACCGCCGCGGCTCGGCCCGCGTCGGCGCCCGACGCTGCGCGCATCGTCGCCCGCCTCCGGGAACGCATCGAGAAGCTGGAGCGCACCCGCAGCGAACCCATCGCCCTCATCGGCGTCGGCTGCCGGCTGCCCGGCGGCGTCCGGTCCATGGAGGACTACTGGGAGCTGCTCTCCGGCGGCGTGGACGCCGTCACCCCCATCCCCGCCTCGCGGTGGGACGGGGACTCCTACTACGACCCCGACCCGGAGACGCCCGGCCGGATGCGGATGCGGTACGGCGCCTTCGTCGACGGGGTCGACGAGTTCGACCCGTACTTCTTCGGCATCTCGCCCCGCGAGGCCTCCCGGATGGACCCGCAGCAGCGGCTCTTCCTGGAGGTCGCCTGGGAGGCGCTGGACCGGGCCGGGCTCTCCCGGGAGACGCTCGCCGGCACCTCGACCGGCGTCTTCGTCGGCGTGAACTCCGCCGACTACCTCCAGCTCCAGGTCGCCGACCCGGCCTGGGCGGACACCTACACCATCACCGGCGGCACCAACTCGCTGATCGCGAACCGCCTCTCCTACCTGCTCGACCTCAACGGCCCGAGCCTGACCGTGGACACCGCCTGCTCCTCCTCGCTCGTCGCGGTGCACCTGGCCTGCCAGAGCCTGCGCAGCGGCGAGAGCGACCTGGCCGTGGTCGGCGGTGTGAACCTGATCCTGTCCCCCTCGGTGGCGATCGCCCACGCGAAGGGGATGCCGCTCTCGCCCGACGGACGATGTCGTACCTTCGACGCCGCCGCGAGCGGATACACCAGAGGCGAGGGCGTGGTCGCGGTCACGCTCCGCCGGCTCAGCGACGCGGTCGCCGCGGGCGACCCGGTCATCGCGGTCATCAACGGCACCGCGGTCAACCAGGACGGACTGAGCAACGGACAGACGGCGCCGAACGGCCGGGCCCAGCAGCGGGTGATCCGCCAGGCGCTCAAGTCCGCCGCCCTCCAGCCGGACCAGATCACCCTCGTCGAGGCGCACGGCACGGGCACCGTCCTCGGCGATCCCATCGAGGTCGAGGCACTGGCCGCGACCTACGGGCGGGCCGAGGAGGCGCCGCCCTGCGTGCTCGGCTCGGTGAAGACCAACATCGGCCACCTGGAGTCGGCCGCGGGCATCGCCGGGCTCGTGAAGGCCGCGCTGTGCATCAAGCACGGCCGCATCATCGGCAATCTGAACTTCGAGCGCCTCAACCCGAACATCGACCTGGACGGCACGCGCCTCGCCATCGCCGAGCGCGCCCAGGACTGGACGGTGCCCGACCGCTTCCGGCACGCGGCGGTCAGCTCCTTCGGCGCCGGCGGGACCAACGCGCACGCCATCCTCGGCCCCGCCCCGGAGCCCGCGCCCGAGGCCGCGCCCACCCCGCCGCCCCCGTACGTGGTGGCGATGTCCGCCCGCACCGAGGACCTCCTCGCCGCGACCGCGGCGGCGCACCGGGACTTCCTGCACGGAGTCCCGGACGGCGACGCGGAGTACCGGGCCATCGCGCACACGGCGACCGTCCGGCGCACCCACCAGGAGCACCGCCTCGCCGTGGTGGCCCGCACCGCGCGGGAGGCGGCCGAACGGCTCGGGGACTGGGCGGAGTCCGGTTTCGCCCCCGGGGTGACCGGCGGGCGGGCCGCCGACGCGCCGAACGGCGCGGTGTTCGCCTTCTCGGCGCACGCGCAGGGCGGCTGGGAGCAGACCGCGCGACTGCTGTCGCAGGAGAGCGCCGCCTTCCGCGAGACGCTCGACGACTGCGACGACGCCCTGCGCCCGTGGCTCGGCCGGAGCGTCCACGACCTGATCGAGGGCATCGACGACGAGCGGCGGATCGACCTCGTACAGCCGGTGCGGTACGCGATCACCCTCGGCCTCGCCGCCTGGTGGACGGAGCTGGGGCTGCGCCCGCAGGCCGTCGTCGGGCACGGCTTCGGCGAGGTGGCCGCGGCCCGGTTCGCCGGGGTGCTCGACCGCGTCGACGGCGCCCGGGTGATCTGCGCGCAGAGCGCCGCGGTCGAGGCCCGCAGGGGCCACGGCGGGATGCTCGCGGTCGCCGCGTCGGCCGAGCGGCTCGCCGATCTGGTGCGGCGGTACGACGGGCTCGTGGTGGCCTCGTCCGAGGGACCGCTGTCCGCCGCGCTCGCCGGCCCGCAGGACGCCCTGGAGAAGGCGGCGGCCGAGCTGAAGGCGGAGAACGTCCCGTCACGGCTGGTCAGCCAGGCGGTCGCGACCCACAGCTCGGCCATGGACGCGATGCGCGAGGGACTCCTCGACGCGCTGTCCGGGCTGACCCCGCGGCCGGCCGGCACGCGGATCATCTCGACGGTGACCGGGCAGCTCCGCGAAGGCGCCGACTTCGGGCCCGAGCACTGGTTCGAGAACATGCGGCGCACGGTCCGCTTCTGGGACGCGGCGCAGTCCGCGCTCGGTCTCGGCGCGAACCTCTTCGTCGACCTGAGCCCGGGCCAGCCGCTCGCCAGCAGCCTCCAACGGGCCCTGGGCGACGCCGGGGTCGAGGGGCTGGCCGTGCCCGCGCCCAACTCGGGACCCGCGGCCGGGGAACCCCTGCTGCTGGGCGCCGCGGCGCTGCACTGCGCGGGTCTGCCGATACGTTTCGACACGCTGCTCGGTCCGGTCGCGCGGGCGGTGCCGCCGGTGCCCCAGCAGTGGCAGCACGAGCGGCTCTGGTACCGCGAGCGCGACACCCAGGCCGTGGCGCCGGCGCCGAAGCCGGCCGTGCCGACGCAGCGCCGCCGCGCCGCCGCCGACGCCGAGCTCGGCGGGCGACTGCGTACGCTGCCGCCGGCCGAACGGGTCCCCGCCGCAGCCGAGTTCGTCCTCGGCCTGGTGGCCACGGCGCTGGAGTTCGACCCCGGGGAGCTCGACCCGGACGCGGGCTTCTTCCAGCTCGGCATGGACTCGCTCATGGCGACGAACGTGCACAAGCGGATCGTCGCCGCCCTCGGCATCCCGATCCCGGCCACCGTCATGTTCGAGCACGGGTCCGTCAACGCGCTCGCCCGGCACCTGGCCGAGGTGGCCGCCCCCGAGGCCGACGCCGAGCCCGAGCCCGCGGCCGCCGCGGCGCCCGCCCCCGAGCGCGCGCCCCGGGACGTGGAACCGCTGGATCTCGCCGAGGCCGAAGGCCTGTCGGAAGAAGAACTCATCTCTCTGCTCAACGCGGAAATCGACAGTGAGGGTTAGGCGAAGGGCTATGACCATCGACACCGATCAGTCCAGCCAGGCCCGCGAGGTGCTGGCCCGGAGCCTGGTACAGATACGCAAGCTGCGGGAACGCCTCGACGAGGCGGAGCAGGCGAAGACCGAGCCCATCGCGGTGATCGGCATGGGCTGCCGGCTGCCCGGCGGCGTACGGAGCCCGGAGCAGTACTGGGACTTCCTGCTCCGCGGCGAGAGCGGCACCGGACCGGTCCCCTCGGACCGCTGGGACCCGCAGCGGTGGGGCGGCGTGAAGGGCGGCGGCTTCCTCGACGAGGTCGACCGCTTCGACGCCGGGTTCTTCGGGATCTCCCCGCGCGAGGCCGCCGCGCTCGACCCGCAGCAGCGGATGTTCCTCGAAGTGGCCTGGGAGGCCCTGGAGCACGCGGGCCAGGCACCCGACCGCCTGGCCGGCAGCCCCACCGGCGTCTACCTGGGCGTCACCACGTACGACTACACCCAGAACCAGATGCAGCACGTCGTCCCGGACGAGCTGGAGATGTACTGCACCACCAGCAACGCCTCCACGTTCGCGGCCGGCCGGCTCTCCTACTGGCTCGGCCTCAGCGGCCCGAGCCTCTCCGTGGACACCGCCTGCTCCTCCGCGCTGGTCTCGGTGCACCTGGCCTGCCAGAGCCTGCGCTCCGGCGAGACCTCGCTGGCCCTGGCCGGCGGCGTCAACGTCCTGCTGAGCCCCGAGTGGTTCCTGCTGATGACCCAGGCGGGCATGCTCGCCGAGGACGGCCGCTGCAAGACCTTCGACGCCTCCGCCGACGGCTACGCCCGCGGCGAGGGCTGCGGCGTGGTCGTGCTCAAGCGGCTCTCCGACGCGCTCGCCGCGGGCGACCGCATCGAGGGCCTGATCCTCGGCTCCGCGGTCAACCAGGACGGCCGCAGCAGCGGCATCACCGTGCCCAACCCGGCGGCCCAGACCGACGTGGTGCGCGCCGCCCTGCGCGCGGCCCGCGTCGACGGCAGCCGCGTCGGCTACATCGAGGCCCACGGCACGGGCACCCCGCTCGGCGACCCGATCGAGCTCCGGGCGCTGCGCGCCGCGCTCGGCACGCCGGCCGGGGCCGAGCCGCCGCTGGTCGGCTCGGCCAAGACCAACTTCGGCCACCTGGAGGCGGCGGCCGGCGTCGTGGGCCTGATCAAGGCCCTGATGACCGTGAAGCACGGCACCGTACCGCCGCACCTGAACCTCGACTCCGTCAACCCGGCGATCGACCTGGACCAGCTGCACCTGCGCATCCCGGTCGAGCCGACCCCCTTCCCCGCCGGGACCGGGACCCGCGTCGCCGGCGTCAGCGCCTTCGGCGTCAGCGGCACCAACGCGCACGTGGTGGTCGGCGAGCCGCCGGCGCCCGCGGCGGCCGAGGAGCTGCCCGAGCCGCGCAAGGACCACGTCCTGACCCTCTCCGCGAAGAGCCCCGCCGCCCTGGGCGAGCTGGCGCGCGCCTACCAGGACCGGCTGGCGTCCGCGGACGAGGGCGAGCTGCCCGACCTGTGCCACACCTCGACCGTGGGCCGCGCCGTGCTGCCCCACCGCGCCGCCGTGGTCGGCTCCTCCGCCGAGGTGCTGAGCGAGCGCCTCGCCGAGGTGATCGAGCCGGACGAGGACCCCTCGCCGTACGTCCACACGGGCCGGGTGAGCGCCTCGGGACGGCCCCGCGTCGCCTTCCTCTTCACCGGCCAGGGCTCGCAGTACGCGTCGATGGCCGCCACGCTCTACCGCACCGAGCCCCTGGTGCGCGAGCTGTTCGACCAGGCCGACGAGCTCCTGGAGCCCGTCCTCGGCCGCCGGCTGCTGCCGCTGATGCTCGATGGCTCGCTCGACGAGGGGCTCATCGACGAGACCCGCTACACCCAGCCGGCCCTGTTCGTCCTCGAGTACGCCGTCGCCCAGCTGTGGCGCTCCTGGGGCGTCGAGCCGGCCGCCATGCTCGGCCACAGCATCGGCGAGCTCGCCGCGGCCTGTGTGGCCGGCTCGATGGAGTGGACCGAGGGCGCGCTGCTCGCCGCCCACCGCGGCCGGCTCATGCAGGAGCTCACCCCCGCCGGCGCGATGCTCAACGTCTTCGCCGACGCCCAGCGGGTGCGCGAACTGCTGGAGGAGTCCGGGCCCGGGCTCTCGCTCAGCGCCGTCAACGGCCCGCAGAGCATCGTGGTGGCCGGCGCGCCGGAGGCCATGGAGAGCTTCCTGCCCGTCCTCACCGAGGCGGGCATCAGCTCGCGGCCGATCAACACCGCCAAGGCCTTCCACTCGCCGCTCATGGAGCCGATGCTCGACGCCTTCGAGGCCGAGGCCGAGAAGATCGTGTACCGGGCTCCGCAGATCCCGCTGTTCTCGAACGTCACCGGCAACTCCCTCAACGGCGACGGCTGTATCGGCGCCGGGTACTGGCGCCGCCACGCGCTGGCCCCGGTGGACTTCCTCCGCGGCATGCAGGCCGTCTTCGACTCCGGCTGCACCGTCTTCATCGAGGTCGGGCCGAGCCCCGTGCTCTGCGGCATGGCGTCCCGGTTCGCCCCCCGGTCCGACTCCGGCCCCGAGCCCCTCTTCCTGCCCTCGCTGCGCCAGCGGCAGGACGACAACCGGGTGATGCTCAACAGCGCGGCCGCGCTGCACACCCGCGGCGTGCCCGTGGACTGGGAGAAGGTCGACGCGGGACGCGGCCGGCAGAAGGTCGCCCTCCCGACGTACCCCTTCCGGACCGACCGCCACTGGTACACCCCGAGCACCCGCACCGAGACCGCGGCGGCACCGGCCGCCCCGGCCCCCGCGGCCGTCCCCACGGGCGGCGTGGGAGGCCCGCTGCTCGGCGCGTCCATCCCGTGCGCCCTGGACAGCCGTCTCTACGACGCGCGGATCGACCCCGCCTCGCACGCGGTCCTGCGCGACTGCGTCATGGAGGGGATGCCGGTGGTCAACGCCGGTGTCTACCTCGACATGGCCATGTCGGCCGCGCGCCGCGAAGGCGTCACCGGACCGATCGCCATCGAGGACTACTCGGTTCCCCAGAGCCTCATCGCGAGCGAGGTGTGCGCCGGACAGCTCGCGCTCGAACCGCTCGACGAGACGCGCCACTCCTACCGCTTCTTCGCCCGCCCGGAGAGCGCCGGCGACGCCGCCCCCTGGGTGCTGCACGCCCAGGGACGCTTCGGTCCCGGCGCGCCCGGCACCGTCGGCGAGGCCGTCGACGAGGCCCGGCTGGCCGCCGAGTTCGACGGCCAGACCACCGGCGAGGAGCACTACACCCAGCTCTGGCGCCGCCAGATCTACCTCGGTGGCGCGGCCCGCTGGATCGACCACCTCTGGCACCGGCCCGGCGAGGCCGTGGCCCGGCTCCGGCCGGCCGCCGAGGGCGAGGCGGACCCGTACCTGCTGCACCCGGGCGTCACCGACTCGCTGCTCCAGATGCTGATCAGCTGCATGCCCGAGGGCGGCGCGCCGGACGAGGCGTACATGCTGCTCGGCATCGACCGCCTCACCTTCCACGGCCACGACGGCGGCACGATCTACTGCCGCGCCACCGTGACCCGGTCCGGCTACGCGGGCGACGTCCTCACCGCCACGCTCGACGTGCGGGACGCCGAGGGCAACCCGGTGGTGTCCGCCGAGGGCGTGTACATGAAGCGCGCCGACAAGGACGCGGTCACGCGCCAGCAGACCGGCGCGAACGCGACCGCGGCGCGCCCCGGCGCGGCGCGGCCCGCCAAGCCGACCGGAGCGAGCGGCGCGGGACGCGACCGCATCCTCGCCCTGCCCGCGAACCAGCGCGCGTCCGCCACCCTGAAGCTGGTCAGGGGCACCATCGCGGGCGTCCGCGGCGCCGACGCCGAGGACCTCGAACTCGACGAGCCGCTGCCGGCCCTGGGCCTCGACTCGCTGATGGCGCTCCAGGCCAACGACCAGCTGACCCGCCAGCTGTCCGTCTCGCTGCCGCTGGTCGCCTTCATCGAGGGCTGCGACATCCACGGCCTGACCGAGCTGGTCCTCGACGCGCTCGGCGAGCCGACCGGCGGGGACGCCGTGCGGGACGCCGTGGCGGACGCCGCTCCGGACGAGGAGACGAGCTTCGAACCGGTCGCGGACGAGCCGCCGCGGATCGTGCCCGACCCGGCCTCGCGGTTCGAGCCGTTCCCGCTGACCGACCTCCAGCAGGCCTACATGATGGGCCGCACGGACGCCTTCGAGCTCGGCAACGTCTCGACCTACTTCTTCACCGAGGTCGACCTCGAAGGCGCCGACCTCGCCCTCCTGGGCGACAAGCTCAACGAGCTGATCGACCGTCACGACATGCTCAGGGCGGTGATGAACGGCGACAGCACCCAGCAGGTGCTGCCCGAGGTGCCGCGGTACGAGATCCGTACCTACGACGTGTCGGAGCTCGACGCCGAGGCGCGCGAGCGGGAACTGACCGCCGTCCACGACGAGATGCGCGACCAGGTCTTCGACCCGGCCGAATGGCCGCTGTTCGACGTCCGCGCCACCGTCCTCGGCGAGGGCCGCGTCCGGCTGCACGTCGCGCATGAGGCGCTGATCAGCGACGCCTGGGGCGCGTCGACGGTCTTCCGCGAGTGGGCGGAGTCCGTCAACGGCGAGGACCTGGGCGAGCCCGCGGAGATCACCTTCCGCGACTACGTCACCGCGATGAAGGAACTGGAGCGGAGCCCCGAGTACGAGGCCTCCCTCGAGTACTGGCGCGGCCGGGTCGCCCACATGCCGCCGGCGCCCGAACTGCCTCTGGCCCGCGACCCCGCCACCGTGCGTCGGCCGCACTTCGTGCACCGCTCGCACCGGCTCGACCGCGAGGCCTGGACGGCGTTCCGGGACCACGCCAAGGCGGCCGGGGTCACCGCCTCCGCGGCCATCTGCGCCGCGTACACCGAGGTGATCGCGCAGTGGAGCACCAACCCCGACTTCACCCTGAACGTGCTCTTCTTCAACCGGATGCCGCTCCACCCGCAGGTGGACTCGATCGTGGGCAACTTCAGCTCGACGATCCTGCTGGAGGTGCACGCGGGCGGCGGCACGCCGTTCGCCGACCGCGCCGGCAAGGTGCAGCAGCAGCTGTGGGAGGACCTCGGGCACAGCCGCGTCAGCGGTGTCCGGGTGCTGCGGGAGATGAACCAGCAGCGCGGCGAGTCGGTGCGCGCGTCCGTGCCGGTCGTCTTCGCCAGCACGGTGAACTTCGCCGCCCGTGACACCCGCGCCGCGGGGACCGGCCTGGTCCAGCACCTGCTCTCCCTCGGCGAGAGCGGCCACGAGGTCTCCAGCGCCATCCGCACCCCGCAGGTGTGGCTCGACCACCAGGTGATCGAGGACGACGGCGAGCTGATCGTCAACTGGGACGTGGTGGAGGAGCTCTTCCCCGACGGCCTGATCGACGCGATGCACGCCGCCTACGTCAGCCTCCTCAACGAGCTGGCCGCCTCGCCCGCCGCCTGGCACGGCCCCATCGCCCCGCTCCTGGGACAGCGCGACCTCGCCGTGCGCCAGCGCGTCAACGCCACCACCGGCCACCGGCCCGAGGAGCTGCTGCACGCCGGGTTCCTGGCCAACGCGGCCGAACGGCCCGAGCGGGTCGCCGTGATCACGTCCGACCGGGCGCTCACCTACGGCGAGCTCGACACCCTGTCGAACCGGATCGGCACCTGGCTGCTCGACCGCGGCGCCACCCCCGAGCAGCTGGTCGGCGTGGTGATGCACAAGGGCTGGGAGCAGGTCGCCGGAGCGCTCGGCATCCTCAAGGCGGGCGCCGCCTACGTGCCGATCGACGCCTCGGTCCCGGCCGAACGGCTCCGCACGCTCTGCGAGACCTCCGGCATCACCCTGGCGCTCACCCAGCCGGGCGGCCCGGCCGGGGAGTCCTGGCCCGAGGGCGTGGAACGGCTCGTCGTCGACGAGGAGACGCTCGCCGCGCTCTCCGACGCGCCGACCCCGCCGTCCCCCGCGGACCCGGGCGACCTCGCGTACGTCATCTTCACCTCCGGCAGCACCGGAACCCCCAAGGGGGTGATGATCGAGCACCGGGCGGCCGGCAACACCATCGCGGACGTCAACGACCGCTTCGCCGTCACCGAGCGGGACCGGGTCCTGGCCCTGTCCGCGTTCAACTTCGACCTGTCCGTCTACGACGTGTTCGGCATGCTCTCCGCCGGCGGCGCGATCGTGCTGCCCGAGCCGGACGCGGCCCACGAGCCGGCCCGCTGGGCCGAACTCGTCCGCGAGCACGGCGTGACGATCTGGAACAGCGTCCCGGCCCTGATGGAGCTGTTCGCCCAGCACCTCGCCTCGCCGGCCGGCCGGCCGGTCGAGCAGGTCCGCACCGTGATGATGAGCGGCGACTGGATCCCGGTCACGCTGCCGGAGCTGATCGGACGCGTGCTGCCCGGCGCGGCGACCTGGAGCCTGGGCGGTGCGACCGAGGCCGCGATCTGGTCGATCTGGCACCCGATCGAGGGCGTCGACCCGCAGTGGACGAGCGTCCCGTACGGCACGCCCATGCGGAACCAGCAGTTCCATGTGCTCGACGAGCAGCTGCGCCCGCGCCCGGCCTGGGTGCCCGGCCAGCTCTACATCGGCGGCGAGGGCCTGGCCCGCGGCTACCACGCCGACGGGGAGAAGACGCGCGCCTCGTTCGTCCGCCACCCGGCCACCGGCGAACGGCTCTACCGCACCGGCGACCTCGGCCGCTACCGGCCCGACGGCGTGATCGAGTTCCTCGGCCGCGAGGACAACCAGGTCAAGGTGCAGGGCTACCGCATCGAACTCGGCGAGATCGAGGCGGCCCTCTCGCACTGCGAGGGCGTGCGCGCCGCCGTGGTGCAGGCACTCGGCTCCCGCCAGGGCCCCAAGCGCCTCGTCGCCTACGTCGTCCACCAGCCCGACGCGGACCCGGACACCGGCAAGCTGGAGTCCGCGCTGCGCGCGGTCCTGCCGGAGTACATGGTCCCGAGGCAGTTCGTGCTCCTCGACGAGCTGCCCCTCACCGCCAACGGCAAGGTGAACCGCGGCGCGCTGCCCGACCCGTCCCTGGCCCTCGGCGAGGCCGGCCGGGCACCCGAAGGCGAGACCGAGACCCGACTGGCCGCGATCTGGGCCGAGTTCTTCGACCCGGCGCTGGTCACCGCCGACGCCGGCTTCTTCGCCCTGGGCGGCGACTCGCTCACCGCGGTGCGACTGATGGCCCGCATCGAGGCCGAGTGGGAGCGGGTACTGCCCGTCTCCCTGCTCTTCGCCCGGCCGAGCATCGCCCAGCTGGCCGAGGCACTGGCCGACACCGGCGGCGCCGCCCTCCGCGAGGCCCTGGTCCCGGTGCGTACGGAAGGCGCGCTGGCGCCGCTGTTCTTCGTGCACCCGGTCGGCGGCGACGTGCTCTGCTACGCCGAACTGGCCGCCCGGATCGACGGCGACCGCCCGTTCTACGCCCTCCAGACCCCCGACGACCTGGACGCGCCGACGCTCACCGAGCTCGCCGCCCACTACGTCGGGGAAGTCCTGGCGGTCCGGCCGGACGGCCCCTGGCTGCTCGGCGGCTGGTCGATGGGCGGCGTGGTCGCGATCGAGATGTCCCGGCTGATGGCCGAGTCGGGCCGCACGGCCGACCTGGTCGTCGCGGTCGACCTGCTCGAACAGCCGGGCCCGGCCGCCGGCGGACCGCTCGGCGACGCCGAACTGCTCGACTGGTTCGCCCGCGACCTGTCCGGACTCTCCGGCGTCGCCTGGACGCCGCGCCCCGCGGCGGACGACGACGAGACGGCGTCCGACGCGGGTGCCATCCAGTCCCTGCGCGAGTCCCTGGTGAGCGCCGGCGTCCTGCCGGCGGACATCGGAGCCGAGGCCTTCCAGCGGATCGTCGAGCGCTTCATGGCCAACTCGCGCCTCCTGGAGGCCCACCGCCCGACCCCGTCCGGGGTCCGCACCCTGCTGCTGCGCGCCGCGGACGGCGGGGCCGACGAGAAGACGACCGCGGCCTGGGCCGAGCTGCTCGGCGAGGACGTCACCACCGCCGAGGCCGTCCCCGGCGACCACTACACCGTCGTCGCGCCGCCCGCCGTGGACGAGGTCGCGGACGCGATCCGGCGAGCCCTGCACTCCTGACCGATCCGGCGAGCGAAATCCCAGAAGAAATCCGAGAGGACACCCAAAGCATGCGATTCGGAGCGTTTCTCCCTCCCTTCCACAAGCTCGGTCAGGACCCGACCGCGAACTTCCAGCACGACCTCGAACTGATCACCCGCGCCGACGAGCTGGGCTTCGACGAGGCCTGGGTCGGCGAGCACCACTCCGGCGGCTGGTCCACCATCGCCTCGCCGGAGCTGTTCCTGGCCGCCGCCGCCGAGCGCACCCAGCGCATCATGCTCGGCACCGGCGTCGTCAGCCTCCCCTACCACCACCCGCTCACCGCCGCCGACCGGATGGTCCAGCTCGACCACCAGACCCGCGGCCGGATCATGTTCGGCATGGGCGCCGGGGTGCACCCCTCGGACGCGTACATGATGGGCATCTCCGCGGGCGACCAGCGGCGGATGATGGCCGAGTCGCTGGACGCCATCCACCAGCTGCTCACCAGCACCGAGCCCGTCACCCGCAAGACCGACTGGTTCGAGCTGCGCGAGGCCCGGCTCCAGCTGCGCCCGTACACCCAGCCCTGCTTCGAGATGATGGCCGCGGGCGTCGGCACCGAGCGCAGCATGCGGCTGGCCGGCAAGTACGGCATCAACCCGCTGACCTTCGCCGGCCTGGCGGGCCGCGAGGCCCCGCCGCTCGGCAAGCTGTGGGAGGCCGCCGAGGACGAGGCCGCGAAGAACGGCACCACGGTGGACCGGAGCAAGTGGCGCGTGGCCATCTGCACCCACATCGCGGAGACCCGCGAGGAGGCGTACCGGCAGGTGCGCGCCGGTGCCGCGGACTGGTTCCGCAACTACGTCAAGGGCACCCTCGGCGCCGTCGGCGACCTGCCGGAGGGCCGCGAGGTCGAGCACATGGTGGAGACCCGCACCGCCATCATCGGCTCCCCGGAGGACGCCATCGAGGCGATCGGGCAGCTGGTCGAGCAGAGCGGCGGCTTCGGCAGCCTGCTGCTGACCGTGCAGAACTGGGCCAACCGCCGCCAGACCATGGAGAGCTTCGAGCTGTTCGCCTCCGAGGTCGCGCCGCACTTCACCGGCTCGACCCAGAGCCTGCGCGACTCGCAGGCCTGGGAGGCGTCGCACCGCGACGACTTCTCCGCCCAGGTCCGCGAGGCGGCCCAGGCCGCGGCGAGCTCCAAGGTCTGACCGGACCGCGCCGGCCGCGGCCGACGGGTCCGGGAGCGGGAAGGGCCCGGCGGGCCCTTCCCGCCCACGCACCAAGCAGAAGACTCAACGCGGCCACGAGCTCGCGCCCACAGCTGACCACGGGGGTACTCAGTGCTTTCTGGGACGACGAAATCCACCACGCGCCCATCGACCGACAGCGAGGTGCCGGCAGACCACCAGGCCGCCGTGCGCCGCCGTCACTTCCTCTACCAGGACGGCGTGGTCGTCGCCTCGGTCATCCGCGCGCTCGACTCGCTCGGCCTGCGGGAGACCGGCCCCGGCCCGGAGTGCGGTCTTCCCGAGACCGGCTACCTGGGCGTCGTGCGCCGCTGCCTCGCGAGCGTCGGCTGGTACGACGCCGACGCCGAGGCCGGGCCGGCCGCGTGGACGCCGTCCGGGCGGGCGGCGCTGAGCCACGGCGACCGGCTGGCGGAGGCGGGCCGGCTCCTCGCCCGGTGCGCCGACCGCGCCTCCGGGACGTGGCGGACCCCGTGGGACGAGGCGACCTCGGCCGCCTTCTCGGCGGCGGCCGGACGCTTCGGGGAGTGGCGGGCGGACACCGAGCGGGACGAGCTCGTGGGCGCCTTCCTGGAAGGCGCGCTGCTGGTCCCGGTGATGCTGTCCCTGCGGGCCGACGAGGCCGGCGGGGCAGGCGGGCCGGGCGACCGGCTCCCGGCGGACGCCGAGCGCTTCCTGGCCCTGCTCGGCTGGGTCGACGGCGAGGGCCGGTGGACCCCGGAGGGCCTGGCCTTCCGGGAGTTCGAGGACCACTTCGCCCTGGCGGCCTCCTACCTCCCCCTGCTGGCGCGCCTGGAGGAACTGCTCCGCGGCGAGCTCGTGGTGGGCTCCGGCGACGACGCGTGGCACCGCGACCGCGCCCTCCGGACGGAGGCCGGATCGGCCGCCCTGCGCCCGTACTTCGCCGACGCGGACCCGATCTTCCGGGAGATGTTCGCCTACGGCCGGCCGCCGGCGTTCATCGCCGACACGGGATGCGGCGACGGCAGCTGGCTCGCCCACCTGCACGGCCTGCTCGGGGACGGCGTCCGGTACGTCGGCGTCGACGCCAGCCCCGCCGCCCTCGACGCGGCGCGGCGCAGGCTCCTGGCCGCCGGGGTGCGCGACCCGCTGCTGCTCCTGGGGGACGTGACGGAGCCCGGGGAACTGCGGGACCGGCTCGCCGAGCACGGGCTGTCGATCGAGGACGGCCTGCACATCCGCTCCTTCGCCGACCACGGCCGGGTCCACCGCGGCGGCCCGCCGTCCGGGTTCCCCGCCACGGCCTCCGGCGCGTACGTGGCGCCCGACGGCACGCCGCTGTCGGCCGCCGAGGTCGAGGCGGACCTCGTCGCCCACCTGGAGCGCTGGAAGCCGTACGTCGGCAAGCACGGCATGGTGCTCGTCGAGGCGCACAGCGTGCCCCCGCACGTCGCGGCCCAGCACCTCGGCGCGGTGCACGCGGCCGCCTTCGACACGTACCGCGGCCTGACCCACCAGTACCCGGTCGAGTACTCGACGTTCATGACCTGTTGTCGGCACGCCGGGCTGACCGCGAGCAGCCACCTCGAACGCCGCCACCCGGCCACGCGGCCCTTCGTCGCGGTCTCGGTCAACCGCGTCGTCTGCGCGCAGCCCAACCCCCTGGAGGTGATCCAGGCACCCGCGCGCACGGACCGGGAGCCGGTGACCACCCGGCGGGCGAGCGACTGGGTCCCGGAGCCGGGATCCGACCTGGACGACGGCCGCGGGCTGCACGAACTCCTCTACTTCGACGGCGACCTGTCCCAGCCCCGCCGGTGGTCGGCCGGCGCGACCGGGGTCGTGGTCCGCGAGGTCATGGCCGCGGTCAACGAGCGGGCCGGGCGGGCCCGCAGGGGCGACGTCATCCGCGTGCTCGACTACGGAGCGGGCACCGGCCTGGCCTCGATCGAACTCGCCAAGGTCTGCGTCGCGCAGGACCTTCCCGAGCGCCTCGCCGGGCAGGGCATCGGCTTCGAGCTCCACCTGGTCGACCTGCCGACCGGATGGTTCGCCCAGGGCTACGAGCTCCTGAAGGACGTCCCGTGGACCAGGTTCCACTCCCTGCGCGGGGAGGACGGCGAGTTCCGCGGCCTCCTCGACGTGATGGGCGGCGACCACGTCGACGTGGTGATGGCCAACATGGTGTTCCACCTGCTCCGCGAAGGCCCCATGCGGCACGCGGCCGCCTCGATCGCGGACGTGCTGGCACCCGGCGGGAAACTGGTCTTCAACGCGCCGGACCTCGGCCCCGCCACCAGGAACTCCGTCCTGTTCCACGACCCCAACCGGCTGCTCAGGAAGCACTGGCTGAAAGCGCTGGACGCGACCGACCCGGCCGACTGCCCGGAGCCGCTGCGCGAGGCCGTCGCCCGCGCGCGTTCCGCCGGCCGGGAGGCCGCCCAGAAGCGCGCGGACCGCCGGATCCTGCCCACCCCGCAGTCCATCGAGGGCGTGGTCGAGGCGCTCGACCCCTTCATGACCGGTACGTCCTTCGGCCAGACCTTCGAGCTGCTGGCCGAGGAGAACCTGGCGACCGCCCTCGTCCCGTCGAACCAGGCGGAGTACCTCTCCGAGATCACCGACCGGGCGACCCGCGAGGAAGTCATCCGCTTCGTCATGCGCGAGCGCGTCTTCCCGGAGATCTCCAAGGGACCGGCCGGAACCGGTCTCGGCTACAACATCGAGTGGAAGTTCGGCGTCTTCGAACGCCGTTAGGAATTCCCCCCGTTCCGCTGCCGAAGAGCGCTTTCCCGGCGCGCACGCATACCCGTTAGGAGGCCTGGCCGGTGTTCAGGCGTATTGCCATTGTCAATCGCGGGGAGGCCGCGATGCGGCTGATCCACGCCGTCCGCGACCTGTCCGCGCAGTCCGGGACGGTCACCGAGACGGTGGCGCTGTACACCGACGCCGACCGCGGTGCCACCTTCGTCCGGGAGGCCGACCACCGGGTCTACCTCGGCGCGGCCGCGGACCGTCCCTACCTCGACCAGGCCGTGCTGGAGCGCGCCCTGACGGAGTCGGGCGCGGACGCGGCGTGGCCCGGCTGGGGCTTCGTCGCGGAGGACCCGGCCTTCGCGGAGCTCTGCGAGAAGACCGGGGTCACCTTCGTCGGCCCGTCGGCCGAGGCCATGCGCAAGCTCGGCGACAAGATCGGCGCGAAGCTGATCGCCGAACGCGTCGGCGTGCCGGTCGCCCCCTGGAGCCGCGGCCCGGTCGCCACCCTGGAGGAGGCGCACCGGGCGGCGGAGCGGATCGGCTACCCGCTGATGCTCAAGGCCACCGCCGGCGGCGGCGGACGCGGCATCCGGGTCATCGCCTCGGCGGCCGACCTCACCGAGGCGTACGAGCGGACCAGCTCCGAGGCGGCGCGGGCCTTCGGCAACGGCACGGTCTTCCTCGAACGGCTCGTGACCGGCGCCCGGCACGTCGAGGTCCAGGTCATCGCGGACGGGGAGGGCACGGCCTGGGCACTCGGCGTGCGGGACTGCTCGGTGCAGCGCCGCAACCAGAAGGTCATCGAGGAGTCGGCCTCCCCGCTGCTCTCCTCGGAACAGGTCACGGAGCTGAAGGCGGCCGCCGAGCGGCTCGCCCTCTCGGTCGGCTACCGGGGCGCGGCGACCGTCGAGTTCCTCTACCACCCGGACGACAAGCAGTTCGCGTTCCTGGAGGTGAACACCCGCCTCCAGGTCGAGCACCCCGTCACCGAACTCACCACCGGCGTCGACCTCGTGCGCATGCAGCTGCACGTGGCCGCCGGCGGCCGCCTCATCGGGGACCGGCCGGCCGAGTCCGGGCACGCCGTCGAGGCCCGGCTGAACGCCGAGGACCCCGACCGCGACTTCGCGCCCGCGCCCGGCCGGATCGCCCGCCTGGTCCTGCCCGCGGGGCCGGGGATACGCGTCGACACCGGCGTCGGCGAGGGCGACACGATCCCCGCGGACTTCGACTCGATGATCGCCAAGGTCATCGCCTACGGCCGCGACCGCGAGGAGGCCCTGGCCCGGCTCCGGCGCGCCATGGCCGCGACCTGCGTCGTCATCGAGGGCGGCGCCACCAACAAGAGCTTCGTCCTCGACCTGCTGGACCAGCCCGAGGTCACCGACGGCAGCACCGCGGCCGGCTGGGCCGACACCGGCTGGATCGACCGGGTCCGCGCGCAGGGCCGCCTGGCCGCCCACGACCACTCCGGCGTCGCCCTCGTCGCCGCCGCGGTCCGCGCGTACGAGGACGAGGAGGAGGCCGCCCGGCAGGCGCTCCTCGCCGCCGCCCACGGCGGCCGGCCCCACGTCCGCCACGACCCGGGCCAGGCCCTCGACTACAAGCTCAGGGACGTCTCCTACCAGGTCCGCGTCGCCCGCCTCGGCCCGGACCGCTTCCGCGTCGGGATCGCCACCGGCGGCGGCGACGCCGCCGTGGCCGACGCCGTCGTCGAGCGGTTCGACGGCCACAGCGCCACCCTCACGGTCAACGGCCGCCGCTTCCGGATCACGGCCTCCGTGCACGGACCCGTGCACCTGGTCGAGGTCGACGGCGTCGCCCACCGGGTCAGCCGCGACGAGGGCGGCGTGGTCCGCTCTCCCGCCCCGGCCCTGGTGGTCGCCACCCCGGTCGCCGCCGGGGACGAGGTCGCCGAGGGCGCCCCCGTCCTGGTCCTCGAATCGATGAAGATGGAGACGGTGCTGCGGGCGCCGTTCCGCGCCCTGGTCCGCGAGTGCGCGGTCCCGGTCGGCACCCAGGTCGAGACCGGCGCGCCGCTGCTGCGCCTGGAGCCGCTGCCCGACGAGGACGGCGACCGCGGCCCCGTCGCCGCCGCGGCGACCCCGGCGGAGCGGACGGTCGACCTGCCCGCCGCGGCGGACGAGGGCTCGGCCGAGGACCGGGCCGGCGCCCGCCTGCGGGACCTGCGCGGCCTGCTGCTCGGCTTCGACGGCGATGCCGACGACCGTACGGCCGCGCTCGCCCGGTACCTGGACGCCCGCACCGGTCTCGGCGACGCGCTCCTCCCCGCCGAACTGGACCTGCTCACCGTCTTCGCCGACCTGGCGGAGCTCGGCCGGGACAGGCCGGTCCGCCACACCGGGGGAGCGGACCCGGACCCGGCCGCGACGGGGCCCGCGAGCGCCGTGCACAGCCCGCGCGAACACTTCCACGTCTACCTGCGCGGCCTCGACGCCGACCGCGCCGGGCTCCCCGAGGCGGTCCGGGCCGTGCTGTGCCGGGTCCTGGCCCACTACGGCGTCACCGGCCCGGACCGCACGCCGGAGCTGGAGACGGCGGTCTTCCGGATCTTCCTGGCGCAGCAGCGGCTGGCCGACGGCGCGGTGACCGTCCGCGAGCTGCTGCGGCGGTGGCAGGCCGACGCGCCGCCCGCCGAACCCGTCCGCGCGCGGCTGCGCGAGGTCCTGGACCACCTCGTCGAGGCGACCCGGGAGCGGTTCCCCGCCGTCTGCGACCTCGCCCGGGGCGTCGTGTTCCGCCGCTTCACCCGGCCGCCGCTCCTCCGCGACCGGGCCCGTGTGTACGCCGCCGTCCGCGCCGACCTGCGCCACCTCGACGCGCACCCGGACGCCGCCGACCGCGCCGACCGCGTCGAGGCGATCGCCGCCGCCCCCGAACCGCTCGTCCGGCTGCTCGGGCAGCGGCTCGTCCGCTCCGCGCGACCGGCGTCCGCCGGCCGGCCCGGCCTGGACCACGCGCCGCTCCTGGAGGCCCTGACCCGCCGTCACCACGGCGCCGCCCGCCCGGCGGACGTCACGGTCGCCGACGTCGCCGGTCACCGCTTCGTCACCGCCGGGCACACCGGCACCCCCGCCGGCGCCGAGACCCGTGTCGCGGCCGCCACCACGGACCTCGCCGGTCTGCCCGCGGCGATCGCCGCCGCCGGCGCCCTGGCCGGCCGGACGCCCGGCGACGGCCTGGCCGCCGAGCTCTACCTCGCCTGGCCCGGCGGCCTCGGCGCCGACGAGCTCGCCGAGGCGGTCACCGGTGCCGTCACGTCACGCCCGGCGCCCCCCGGGGTCGTCCGGATCACCGTCACGGTGGCCGCCACCGCGTCCGGCGTCCTGTCCCGGCACTTCACCTTCCGGCCCGGTGACGATCGGGGCGACGGCGACGGCGCCCGTCCGGTCGAGGACCGGCAGGTCCGCGGCCTCCACCCGCGGCTCGCCGAGCGCCTGCGGCTCGACCGCTTCCGCGCCTTCGACCTCACCCGGCTTCCGTCGGCGGACGAGGACCTGTGCCTGCTCCGCGCCGTCGCGAGGACCGACGCCGAGGACGAGCGGCTGATCGCGACGGCCCAGGTCCGGAAGCTGACCCCGGTGCGCGACGCCGAGGGCCGGCTCCTCGCCCTGCCCGAGGTGGAGGACGCCCTCGCCGGCTGCCTCGACGCGCTCCGCACCGCCCGGTCGTCACGACGGCCCGGCGGCGCGGCCACGGGGACCGACCGGATCCTGATGTGCGTGCGGCCCCCCGCCGACGTCAGCGCGCCGGAACTGGCCCGTCTCGTCCGCCGGCTCCGCCCGTCCGTGTCGGGCGCCGGCCTGGAGGAGGTCGAGCTCGTCGTCCGGCAGCGCCAGGAGACCGGGGAACCGGCGGAGATGTCCCTCCGGGTCACCGGCGACACCCAGGGCGCCCCGGTGCTGCACGCCGGCCCGCCGCCCGCCGACGCCGTCCCGCCGCTGGACGACTACCGGCGCAAGGTGCTGTCGGCCGCCCGCCGCGGCGCCGTCTACCCGTACGAGCTCACCGGCCTGCTCGCCGGGGACAAGGGCACGTTCACCGAGTACGACCTCGAAGCCGGCGGGCCCGTGAGCGCCGTCGGCCCCGACGCCGGGAGCAGACGCCTGGTCCCGGTGGACCGGCCGGGCGGCGGGAACACCGCGGGCATCGTCGTCGGCGTCGTCACCACGCCCACCGCCGTCCACCCCGAGGGCATGACCCGGGTGGCGCTGCTCGGCGACCCGACCAAGTCGCTCGGCGCCCTCTCCGAGCCCGAGTGCGCCCGGGTCATCGCCGCCCTGGACCTCGCCGAGGAGCTGAGGGTCCCGATCGAGTGGATCGCGATCTCCGCGGGCGCGCAGATCTCGATGACCTCCGGCTCGGAGAACATGGACTGGGTCGCCGCCGCGCTCAAGCGGGTCGTCGAGTTCACCCAGGACGGCGGCGAGATCAACATCGTCATCGCCGGGATCACCGTCGGCGGCCAGCCGTACTGGAACGCCGAGGCGACGATGCTCATGCACACCAAGGGCATCCTGGTCATGACCCCGGACTCGTCGATGGTGCTCACCGGCAAGCAGTCCCTCGACTTCTCCGGCGGGGTGTCCGCCGAGGACAACTTCGGCATCGGCGGCCACGACCGGATCATGGGCCCCAACGGCCAGGCCCAGTACTGGGCACCGGACCTCACCGCCGCGCTCGCGCTCCTCACGGCCCACTACGACCACGCCTACGTCGCGCCCGGCGAGGAGACGCCGCGCCGGGCCCCGACGGCCGATCCGGCCGACCGGGACGTCAGCGGCTTCCCGCACCCGGCCGACGGCAGCGGCTTCGCCACCGTCGGGGAGATCTTCTCCGCCGCGACCAACCCGGACCGCAAGAAGCCCTTCGACATCCGCACCGTGATGCGGGCCCTGTCCGACCAGGACCACCCCGTCCTGGAGCGGTGGGCGGGGATGGCCGACGCCGAGACCTCCGTGGTCCAGGACGCGCACATCGGCGGACACCCCGTCTGCATGCTCGGCGTCGAGTCCCACGCCGTGCCCCGCCAGGGCTTCCCGCCCGCCGACGGCCCGGACACCTACACCGCCGGCACGCTCTTCCCCATGTCGTCGAAGAAGACGGCGCGGGCGATCAACGCCGCCTCCGGCAACCGGCCGTTGGTGGTCGTGGCGAACATGTCCGGATTCGACGGCTCCCCGGAGTCGATGCGCAAGCTCCAGCTGGAGTACGGCGCCGAGATCGGCCGGGCGGTCGTCAACTTCGAGGGCCCGATCGTGTTCTGCATCGTCTCCCGATGTCACGGCGGCACCTTCGCGGTGTTCTCCAAGGCGCTCAACCCGAACATGACGATGCTCGCCGTCGAGGGCTCGTACGCCTCCGTCCTCGGGGGCGCCCCCGCCGCCGCGGTCGTCTTCTCCGGCGAGGTCCGCAGGCGCACCGTCGCCGATCCCCGCGTCGCCGGCCTGGACGCGGGGGATCCCGGACGCGCCGAGGTCGCCGAGGCCGTCCGGGCGGAGAAACTCAGCGAGGTCGCCGCCGAGTTCGACGCGATCCACACGATCCAGCGGGCCGTGGAGATGGGCTCCGTCGACAGGATCATCGGCGCGGCGCAGTTGCGCCCCGCGGTCATCGAGACGATCGAGGCCTGGAAGTCGGACCGCTCGCGCGCGAAGGCCGCGAAGGGGTCCGGGAACGGGGCCGGGTCCGGGAACGCGGAATTCGTCCCGGGCGCGAGGACGGCCCCGGCCTATTCACGCTGAGCGATTGCCCGCATTCGCCCGTTTATCGCGGTTTCCGGGATTCCCGGGATTCCTGGGATTTACCCTCGGTTTTCCCGGGATCGCGTCACCAGGTGGGCCTGAGCGGGGGAATATTTCCCCTGCTCAGCGCCACGATCATCTCGGCCAGCGTCATCCGGAGGGTGTACATCGGAATCTTCCCGGTCTTCCCGATGATCTCGTTCTCCAGGTCGCTCAGGACGGCTCCGGCGACGTCGAGGTGCTCGTAAGCCCTCTCGGTGAGCTGGATCAACTGGCGGCGGCCACCGGACGGATGGTGCACGCGTACCACGTATCCGTGCTCCTCGAGGTGCGTGACCATTCCGCTGACGGCCTGCTTGGTAATTCCGAGCGCGGCGGCCAGTTCGGTGCCGGTGGCGCCTTCGCCCTTCAGTACCTGGAGGGCCATGCCGTCAATGGGTCTGACGTCTTCGTAACCGCGTTCGTTCAGCCGGCCCACGAACTCCCCGAGCAACAGCTGGAACGTCATCCCGACAAGGTAGATGAGCTCGTAGTCAGTCAGGTCATCCGCGTTTTCCATAGATCCATGTTGACACACGCTCGCCCGTCCCCATTAGACTGTGTCAAGCAACTTGACACAGGAGGTTACCACCATGAACGTCATCAACCCCTCCGAAGACCGGACAATCAAGACCGCGTCCGCCGTGATGTACGGCCTCGCCGCGCCGAGCCAGGGCAGCGAGCAGGTGGCGACCTGGAAGGTCTCGGTGATCGACGGCGGCCAGTCCCCCGTCCACGTCATCGACAAGGACCAGATCTGGATGCCGATCGCCGGCTCCTTCGAGTTCACCGTCGACGGCGAGACCGAGCAGATCTCGGCCGGTCAGGCCCTGGTGGTCCCCGCCGGGTCCGTGCGCCAGTTCCGCAGCACCGGTGAGCCGCTGGAGGCGCTGGTCGCCATGCAGGCCGGGGCGCTGGTGAGCATTCCCGGCACCGAGGGTGCCAACCCGATCCCGTGGGCCGTCTGACGTCGGCGCCACCGCTCCCGACTCGGTGACCGGCCCCGCCAGGTGGGCCGTCACCCAGCCTCCGTTCCCCCCGTCTTAAGGAACGCAATGTCGAACACCTCGGCTACACCGCCCCAGGTAGCCGCCGGGTCAACCGACCGCCGGTTGACGATGGCCCTGGTCGTGATCGTGACCTGCCAGCTCATGATCATGCTGGACCTGACGATCGTGAACACCGCCCTGCCCACCATCCAGCGTGAGCTGGGCTTCTCCTCGGCCAACCTCACCTGGGTGATCAACGCCTACGCGGTGGCCTTCGGCGGCCTGCTGCTCTTCGGCGGCAGGCTCGGCGACGTCTACGGTCGCCGTACGGTCCTGATCGTCGGCGTGGCGGTGTTCACCCTCGCGTCCCTGGTGGGAGGCCTCGCCCAGAACCCCACCTGGCTGCTCACCACCCGGGTGATCCAGGGGATCGGGGCGGCGGTCGCCGCGCCCAGCGCGCTGTCGCTGATCGCCACCACCTTCACCGCGCCGCCCGCCCGTGCCCGGGCCCTGAGCTACTACACCGCCGCGTCCTCCGCGGGCGGCTCCCTCGGCCTGCTGGCCGGCGGCATGCTCACGTCCTGGGTCAACTGGCGCTGGGTGATGCTGGTGAACGTGCCGATCGGCATCCTGATCATCGCGCTCGCCACCCGCTTCATCCCGCAGCCGCCGCACGTCAAGGGCAAGCTCGACGTGTTCGGCGCGATCACCGGCACGGCCGGCCTGATCGGCATCGTCTACGGCTTCACCCACGCCGCCGACGGCGGCTGGAGCAGCGGTCAGACGGTCGTCGCCTTCGTCGCGGGCGCCGTCCTCCTCGTCGTCTTCCTGATCGGCGAGCGGCGGGTCGAGCAGCCGATCATCCCGCTGGCCCTCTTCGCCAGCCGGAACCGGGCGGTCGCCTACGCCGGCATGCTGATGCTGCCCGCCGCGATGTTCGCCAGCCTCTACTTCCTGATGGTGTACGCGCAGGACTCGCTGGGCTACAGCCCGGTCGAGGCCGGGTTCGCGGTCGTGCCGCTGACCCTGGGCGTCCTCTCCTCGCGGTGGACCTTCCCGCCGCTGGTGAAGAAGTTCGGTCCGAAGAACCTCGTGGTCGCCGCGGCGGCGCTGATCATCATCGGCCTGCTCTGGCTCAGCCAGATGACCCCGTCCACCGGCTACGGCTTCATCGTGGTCCCCACGATCTTCTGTGGCGTCGGCGTCGGCATCGCCTTCACCGGCCTCAACTTCACCGTCCTCGCGGGCCTTCCGCCGCAGAACGCCGGTGCCGCGGCGGGCATGCTCCAGACGATGCAGCAGGTCGGCGGCGCGCTCGGCATCGCGGTCCTCGGCACGATCTACATCTCCGGCCTGGAGGACGCCAAGACCGGCGGCACCGCGCAGGGCGCGGTGGCGGACGCCGTGGGCCAGGCCCTGGGCGGTGGCGCGGTGTTCATCGGCGTCCTCCTGCTCCTCGGGCTGTTCGGCCTGGTCAAGATGGCTCCTCCCGCCCCGGCTCCCGCCCCCGCTCCTGCGCCTGCCCCCGGAACACAGCCCCCCGGGCAGGCGACCTCTGCGTGAACCGCAGTACCCCGTAGGGACGGGGACAGGGTGAACGCCCGACCTGCTTGGCGTGGCTGAAGACCTCGGTCCGCCAGGCAGGTCGCGTGTGTGGAGCCCGACCCCGCGCATGGACGTGCCGACCGGGCGGCGACCCGGACTTCGTGATCGACGATTTGGAGACTGTCGTGAGCACCTGCGTAGTCGTGGGGAAGCCCGAGGCGGGTCCGCGGACCCCCGGCCCGGTCCGGGCCCGCGCGCACGCCGTCGCCGGACCCAGGGTCGGCGCGATATGACGCTCGCAGGCCTCGACCGGCGGTTCGGCACCGATGTCGCGGTCCTCGCGCCCGCGATCTCCCACTCCGACCAGGTGCGCGCCGTCTTCGGCGGATTCCCCGCGGCCGTCGTGGCCCTCTGCGGGACGGTCGGCGGGGCGCCCTACGGGATGATCGCCACCTCGCTGGCGGTCGGAGTCTCCTTCGACCCGCCCATGGCGCTGTTCTCGGTGCGGAACGACTCCTCGACCTGGCCCGTCCTGAAGAGGGCCGGGCGGATCGGCGTCTCGGTGCTCTCCGAGGGCCAGGCCGTCGCGTGCCGTCAGCTCGCGGCGAAGGACGCGGACAGGTTCGCCGGGCTCGACACCCATGCCACCCTGCACGGTTCGCTCTTCCTGCGGGACGCGAGTTCCTGGATGGACTGCGAGATCGCCGGGGAGCTCCCCGCGGGCGACCACACGGTCGTCACCTTCCGGATCCACCAGGTCGGGCACGGCCCCGGGACCCCGCTGCTCTACCACGACGGCCGGTTCCCCCGGATGCGCCACGAGCACCTCTCCTGAGCCCGGCCCCCGAGGCGCCGCGAAAACCTTCCCTATCGTGACAAACTGGCCGGGAGGCCGTGACGCGACCGGTGTGAGCCCCGGCCGCCCGACGCCCGCCCCGCGACGCGCACGGCCTCGTTGCATAAAACTACGACGCCACGTATAGTCATGCCATCCATGAGGAGGGTATTGATGACGGTACGAGCAGCAGTCGCGGGCGCGAGCGGATACGCGGGCGGGGAACTCCTGCGTCTTCTCCTCGCCCACCCCCAGGTCGAGATCGGCACGCTCACCGGCCACTCCAACGCCGGACAGAGGCTCGGCGGCCTCCAGCCGCACCTGCTGCCGCTCGCCGACCGCGTCCTCGCGCCCACCACCGCCGAGGAACTCGCCGGACACGACGTCGTCTTCCTCGCCCTCCCGCACGGCCAGTCCGCCGCCGTCGCCGAGCAGCTCGGCGACGACGTCCTCGTCGTGGACATGGGCGCCGACTTCCGTCTGAAGGACCCGGCCGACTGGGAGACGTACTACGGCTCCCCGCACGCCGGCACCTGGCCCTACGGCCTCCCCGAACTGCCGGGCGCCCGCGCCGCGCTGGAGGGGTCCAAGCGCATCGCGGTGCCCGGTTGCTACCCCACCGCCGTCTCGCTCGCCCTCTTCCCGGCGTACGCGGACGGGCTGGCCGAGCCCGAGGCCGTGATCGTCGCCGCCTCCGGCACCTCCGGCGCCGGCAAGGCCCTCAAGCCGCACCTCCTCGGCAGCGAGGTGATGGGCAACATGACCCCGTACGGCGTCGGCGGCGGCCACCGGCACACCCCCGAGATGATCCAGAACCTCTCCGGCCCGGCCGGCGAGCGGGTCACCGTCTCCTTCACCCCCACCCTGGCCCCGATGCCCCGCGGCATCCTCGCCACCTGCACCGCCGCCGCGAAGCCCGGCACGACCGCCGAGGCCGTGCGCGCCGCGTACGAGAAGGCGTACGCGGACGAGCCCTTCGTCCACCTCCTCCCCGAGGGCCAGTGGCCCGCCACGGCGTCCGTCCACGGTTCCAACGCCGTTCACATCCAGGTCGCGTACGACGCGAACGCGCACCGGATCATCGCGATCAGCGCCATCGACAACCTGACCAAGGGCACCGCCGGCGGCGCGGTGCAGAGCATGAACATCGCCCTCGGCCTTCCCGAGGACACCGGACTCTCCACGATTGGAGTCGCTCCATGAGCGTCACCGCAGCGCAGGGATTCACGGCGGCGGGCATCGCCGCCGGGATCAAGCAGAACGGCAACCCGGACCTGGCCCTCGTGGTCAACACCGGGCCGCGCCGCGCCGCCGCGGGAGTCTTCACGTCCAACCGCGTCAAGGCCGCCCCCGTCACCTGGTCCCAGCAGGTCCTCGCCGACGGCGAGCTGACGGCCGTCGTCCTCAACTCCGGCGGCGCCAACGCCTGCACCGGCCCGCAGGGCTTCCAGGACACCCACGCCACCGCCGAGAAGGTCGCCGAGGTCCTCGGCGCACAGGGCACGGAGATCGGCGCCGGCGAGGTGGCCGTCGCCTCCACCGGCCTCATCGGCGTCCTCCTCCCCATGGACAAGCTCCTCCCCGGCGTCGAGAAGGCCGCCGCCGAACTCTCCCCGCACGGCGGGGAGAAGGCCGCCATCGCCATCAAGACCACCGACACCGTCCACAAGACGGCCGTCGCGGGCAAGGACGGCTGGACGGTCGGCGGCATGGCGAAGGGCGCGGGCATGCTCGCCCCCGGCCTCGCCACCATGCTCGTCGTCCTCACCACCGACGCCGACGTCGACGCCGAGGGACTCGACGCCGCCCTCCGGACCGCCACCCGCCTCACCTTCGACCGGGTCGACTCCGACGGCTGCATGTCCACCAACGACACCGTCCTCCTCCTGGCCTCCGGCGCCTCCGGCGCCACCCCTGCCCAGGACGACTTCGCCGAGGCCGTCCGCGAGGTCTGCGCCGACCTCGCCCGCCAGCTCATCGGCGACGCCGAGGGGGCCAGCAAGGACATCCGCATCGAGGTGGTCAACGCGGCCACCGAGGACGACGCCGTCGAGGTGGGCCGCTCCATCGCCCGCAACAACCTCCTCAAGTGCGCCATCCACGGCGAGGACCCCAACTGGGGCCGGGTGCTCTCCGCCATCGGCACCACCTCCGCCGCCTTCGAGCCCGACGAGCTGAACGTCGCCATCAACGGCGTCTGGGTCTGCAAGAACGGCTCCGTCGGCGAGGACCGCGAGCTCGTCGACATGCGCTACCGCGAGGTCGTCATCACCGCCGACCTCGCCGCCGGCTCCGAGTCCGCCGTGATCTGGGCCAACGACCTGACCGCCGACTACGTCCACGAGAACAGCGCCTACTCCTCATGAGCAACGCCACGCGGAAGCACACCGCCCTCCCGAAGGCCCAGACGTTGATCGAGGCCCTGCCCTGGCTCACCCGGCACCACGGCAAGACCGTCGTCATCAAGTTCGGCGGCAACGCCATGATCGACGAGGAGCTGAAGGCCGCCTTCGCCCAGGACGTCGTCTTCCTGCGCCACGCCGGCCTCAAGCCGGTCGTCGTGCACGGCGGCGGCCCCCAGATCAGCGCCGCGCTCGACCGCCACGGCATCGTCAGCGAGTTCAAGGCCGGCCTCCGGGTCACCACCGAGGACGCCATGGACGTCGTACGGATGGTGCTCGCCGGCCAGGTCCAGCGCGAGCTCGTCGGGCTGCTCAACCAGCACGGCCCGCTCGCCGTCGGACTCACCGGCGAGGACGCCCACACCATCACCGCCACCAAGCACCGGCCGGAGATCGACGGCGAGCGCGTCGACATCGGCCGGGTCGGCGAGATCACCGCCATCGACACCGGCGCCATCCAGGCGCTCCTGGAGGACGGCCGCATCCCGGTCGTCTCCTCCATCGCCCGTTCCCAGGACGACGGGCACGTCTACAACGTCAACGCCGACACGGCGGCCGCGGCGCTCGCCGCGGCGCTGGGCGCCGAGACCCTGATGGTCCTCACCGACGTCGAGGGCCTCTACGAGGACTGGCCGAACAGCGACGAGGTCATCAGCCGGCTCACCGCGAGCCAGCTGGAGAAGCTGCTGCCCGAGCTGTCCAGCGGCATGGTGCCCAAGATGGAGGGCTGCCTGCACGCCGTGCGGAACGGCGTCACCACCGCCCGCGTGATCGACGGGCGCGTCCAGCACTCCATCCTCCTGGAGATCTTCACCGACGAGGGCATCGGCACGATGGTCGTGCCGGACGGGCAGGGGAAAGCATGAGCAACGACCGGCTGAGCGAGCGGTGGCAGGGCTCGCTCATGAACAACTACGGCACCCCGCGCCTCTCCCTCGTCCGCGGCGAGGGCGCCAGGGTCTGGGACGCCGACGGCCGGGAGTACCTGGACTTCGTCGGCGGCATCGCGGTCAACGCCCTCGGCCACGCGCACCCGGCCGTCGTCGAGGCCGTCAGCCGCCAGATCCGGAGCCTCGGCCACGTCTCCAACCTCTTCGTCGCCGAACCGCCCGTCGCCCTCGCCGAGCGGCTCCTCGACCTCTTCGGCCGCCCGGGCAAGGTCTTCTTCTGCAACTCGGGCGCCGAGGCCAACGAGGCCGCGTTCAAGATCGGCCGGCTCACCGGCCGCACCCACATGGTGGCCACCGACGGCGGCTTCCACGGCCGCACCATGGGCTCCCTCGCCCTCACCGGCCAGCCCGGCAAGCAGGGCCCGTTCCTGCCGCTGCCCGGCGACGTCACCCACGTCCCGTACGGCGACGTGGAGGCGCTGCGCGCCGCCGTCACCGAGGAGACGGCCTTCGTCATCATCGAGCCCGTCCAGGGCGAGAACGGCGTCGTCGTCCCGCCGGCCGGCTACCTCAAGGCCGCCCGGGAGATCACCCGCGCCACCGGCACCCTGCTCGTCCTCGACGAGGTCCAGACCGGCATCGGCCGGTGCGGCCACTGGTTCGAGCACCAGGCCCACGAGGGCGTCGACCCCGACGTCGTCACCCTCGCCAAGGGCCTCGGCGGCGGCCTGCCGCTCGGCGCCACCGTCGCCTTCGGCGCGGCCGCCGAGCTCTTCGCCCCCGGCCACCACGGCACCACCTTCGGCGGCAACCCGGTCGCGTGCGCCGCCGGTCTCGCCGTCCTGGACACCCTCGGCGCCGACGCGGCCCTCGACCACGTCAAGGCCGTCGGCGAGCGGCTGCGCTCCGGAATCGAGGGCCTCGGCCACCCGCTGGTCTCCCATGTCCGTGGTGCGGGCCTCCTGCTGGGTATCGTGCTCACCGAGCCCCTCGCGCCCCAAGTGCAGCAGGCGGCTCAGGACGCCGGCCTCCTGGTGAACGCGCCCGCCCCCGACGTCGTACGGATCATGCCTCCGCTGGTCCTCACCGACGCCGAGGCGGACACTTTCCTCCAGGCCCTGCCGGCCGTCCTGCGGAAGGCGTACGAGGCGAACGGGCAAGGACGAACCGGAGAATGAGGCGACGATGACCGACGCGCAGGGGAACGAGCACGGAGGGCCGTCGGTCCCGCAGACCCGCACCGCACGCCACCGCAGGATCGTCGACATCCTCAACCGGCAGCCGGTGCGGTCGCAGAGCCAGCTCGCCAAGCTCCTCGCGGACGACGGGCTGAGCGTCACCCAGGCGACGCTCTCCCGCGACCTCGACGAGCTCGGCGCGGTGAAGATCCGCAACACCGGCGGCGAGCTGATCTACGCGGTCCCCAGCGAGGGCGGCTTCCGCACCCCGCAGGCCCCGCTCGGGGAGTCCGCCAAGGAGGAGCGGATGCGCCGCCTCTCCGGCGAACTCCTCATCTCCGCCGAGGCGTCCGCCAACCTGGTGGTGCTGCGGACCCCGCCGGGCGCCGCCCAGTTCCTCGCGTCGGCCATCGACCAGGCCGAGCTCCACGCCATCCTCGGCACCATCGCGGGCGACGACACCCTGCTGCTCATCTCCCGTGACCCCACCGGCGGTCAGGCCCTCGCCGACCACCTGCTGCGCCTCGCGCAGAAGGGCGGCTGAACCCGCCCCGCCGTCTCCCGGACCCGGGGGAGGCTCAGTACCGCAGGATCGCCGTCGGCCCCCGCCGGGTGCCGACGGCGATGTGCGGCCGCCGCTCAGGATCCGCCCAGGCCAGGATCGCCCGCATCGCGTCCGCCGGCACGGAGACGCAACCCGCCGTGGCGCCCCGGCCGTCGACGTGCAGGAAGATCCCGGCGCCGCGCATCCGCACCGGGCGGGCGTAGTTGAAGCCGATGACGAGCGCGTGGGCGTACTGCGTCCCGTACGCGACGATGTGCTCGGCCTCCCCGGCGCGGCAGTCCGCCGGCAGCTTCTCGACCCAGCGGTTGTACGCGCGCGAGTCGTTGTCCTGGCACCACCACGAGTCCTCGGTGGCCCGCACGTACCGGTAGCGCGTGCCGGCCGGGGCGGGCCGGATCCCGAACGCGTACGGCAGGTCGTAGAGCCCGGTCGGCGTGGTGTTCGTCCCCTGCCGCCGGGTGGCCCCCTCGGTCAGCCCTCCGGCGCCGAACCGCCCCCGCGCCGACCCCGCCCGCACCCACCGCCCGCCCCGCCGGTCCCACCAGGTGACGGTCCCGGTGGTGGCGGAGGTGTCGGCGGCGACGGCGGTGATCAGCTGGGACCCGCCGCCGGTGTCCGCCATCCGCGCGGGCAGCGGAGCCGGCGGGGGAGCCGGCGGGAGGGTCGGCGCGGAGGCCAGCGAGGCCAGCGCGGCGCCGAACGCGAGGAGGATGCGCATGGCGGTGACGCTAGGCGGCCGGTCGCGCGTCGGCCAGGCTACTGACCCGACCGGGGGAGCGGCGGCAGCGGCAGCGGCAGGGCGGGCAGTCCGTCGATGCTGGTGGCGATGTGCTCCTTGCCCTCGCAGTAGGTGTTGAACTCCTCGTCCGTCTTCCGGTTGAAGAACTCGGCGTGCAGCGACCGCTCCTCCCGGTACTCCATCACCGGCACCGCGAAGCCGCAGGAGTCGCTGATCCGCCGGGCGTGCACCAGGACGATCGCCCGCGCGCTGATCTGGTCCTTCACCGCCTCCTCGGGGAAGCGGCCGAGGAGTTCGGGCCAGCGCGGGTCGTCCCGCAGCACGGCCTCCCCGTCGCCGTGGACCCGCACCACGGTCGGCGGCCCGGAGAAGGCGGTCCACATGAGGGTGATCCGCCCGTTGCCGGGCTCCCGGAGATGGGCGAGGGTCTCGGCGCTGCTGCCGCCGAAGTCCACGTAGGCGAGGGTCAGTTCGTCGAGGACGACGAGCGTCCCCTTCCGCCCCTTGGGCGAGAGGTTGACGTGCCCGTCGCCGGACAGCGGCGCGGTGGCGGTGAAGTAGAGGGGCTGGTCCTCGATGAAGGCACGCAGCCGTCCGTCGATGCGCTCATACGTTTTTCCCATGGCGTCATCATCCGTGGCGGGCGCCGTCCCGTGCCGGGTCGTCTCACGGGATCAGCCGGACCAGGGCCACAGGGCACGCCGTGCCTCCCGTACGACGGCGGGCTCGGGATCGTCGAGCAGCGCCGTCATCCGCGCCGGCTCCACCGCGTCGAGCAGCCGCAGCCCGGCGACCGCCGAGGCCCGCACCCGCCCGCTCCGATGCTCCGTCAACTCCCGCAGCAGGGGCGCGTCCTCGGCCCGCGTCCCGCACTCCCCGAGCCCGAGCGGCGCCCGGTCCGGCACGTCCGGCCCCGTACAGGCGGCCCGGTACACGGCGACCGGGTCGCCCCCGCCCTGCCGCACCACCCACCGGGCGCAGGCCCGGGTCCGCCCCGACCGGTCGTGGAGGTACGGCTCCGCCTCCGCGTGCCGGCCGGCCCCGCGCAGCGCGGTCACCCCGGCCGCCCGGACCCGGCCGAACCGCGCCCCGAGCAGCACGGGCACGGTCGCGTCGGGCTCACCGGCCGCGACCGCCGCCGAGGCGGCCCGCTCCTGCACCACCGGGTCGTGGTCCCCGGCGGCCACCAGGGCCAGGCCGAGGCCGTCGTACAGCCCGCGGTCGAGGACGACGGAGAGCGCGGCCCGCCGGGTGGGCGCGTCGCGGCAGCCGAGGAGCAGCCGGGTGACGGCCGCGCCGGGCCAGGCCCGCAGCAGCCCGTCCAGCAGCTCGACGGCCTCCCCGCCCCGCAGCCGGGCGGCGAGCCGCAGGATCACCGGCGCCGTGACGGCGAGGGTCCCGTACGGGGCGGTGGGCAGCTCCGCCCGCAGCAGGGCCAGGGCACGCGCGCGTACCGGCCCCGCCCAGTCCGCGGCCCGGATCGCGACCAGCGGCAGCAGTTCCGGCCGTCCCGCCGCGTACGGCAGCGCGGCCTCCCGGATCCGCCCGTCGGGGTCGCACAGCGCGAGCGCGAGCCGCGCCTCCGCCGGTGCCCGCGGGGCGGGGGCGGGGGCCGTCCGCCACAGCCGCCGCCACCCGGGGCCCGACGCTCCGGTGAGCCACTCGTGCGACGGCTTCAGGTCGCCGTGGACGACCGCCCGCCGCACGTCCTCGTCCAGATCGGCCCACGCCTTCGGCCGCGTCACGTCCAGCACCCGCTCCAGGGGGAGACCCCGCCCCAGCCGCCGTACCGCCGCCCGCCGCGACTCCACCTCGTTCCTCATGCGCGGAGGCTAGACGGCGTCGGCCCGCACCCGCCCGGGGTTTTCCCGGCCGCCGCGGGGCTCACGCGCCGCGAGCCGCCCGGCGGCGCTCCTTCCGCTCGGCCCACCAGGTGGCGATCCGCTCGGCGTTCGCCTCGGCGAGGGCCCGGATCCCGTCCGCGTGCGGGCCCTCGGCGGCCTTGCTGTCCCACACCACTTGCAGGGCCCGGTCGCGCGCGACCGCGCGCACCTCAGGCTGGGGGTCGTCCAGCAGGCGCAGGGCGTTGAGCAGGCCCTCGGGGGCGTAGCGGTTTCCGAGGAGCTTCATGGCGAGCCCGCGTAGCGCGGGTGCCTCGCCGGGGGCCGTGCAGGCGATCAGCCGCTCTGTGGAGGCACCGCGGGAGGCGCCCCTGAGCGCCCCGCGCGCGGCCCGGGCCATCTCCGGCGCCGGGTCGGCGAGGTGCGCCACGGCCTCGTCCCAGCCGAGGCCGTGGCGGTGCGAGAGCAGGACCAGGGCCCGCGCCCGCACGCGCGCGTGCCGGTGCGCCAGCAGCCTCCGCAGGGCTTCGGGATCGTCCCGCAGGGCGCGCAGCACGACCGCGCCGACGCGGGGATCGGGATCGTCCGCGTACGGCGGCAGCTCCCCGTCCTCCAGGGCGCCCAGCAGCCGCAGCCCGCCCAGCGCCCGGGCCCGTACGGCGCCGTCCGCGTGCCGGGTGAGGGCGCGGAGCAGGGGGACGTCCTCCGGGTGGCGCTCCTCCGCGAGCGCGCTGACGGCCGGGGCCGTGAGGGCGGCGGGGTCGGCGCAGAGCGCGCGGAGGCGGGCGCGCGGATCGCCCCCCGCCTCCCGCAGGCCGTCGCGGGCGAGCCCGCGCACCCAGGGGGAGGGGTCGGCGAGATGCGCCACGAGCCCGTCGCCGCTCCCTCCCGCCCGCAGCCACGCCACGGCCGTGCCCCGGACGGCAGGGTCGGAGGCGTCCGACAGCCGCGCCACGGCGGCCTCGACGGCCGTGCCCGACGGCGGGGCGGGCGGCGCGCCCCCGGAGGGGCACGACGGCGCTTCAACCGCGCCCGCGCCCGATGCCGACGCCGACGGCGGGGCCGGCCGGGCGCCCTGCCCGGCCCGTCGCACCAGCCCGCGCGCGGCGTGGCGTCGGACGTGGCGGTCGCGGTGGCCGAGGGCGATCCCGGCCAGGTCGTCGACGGTGAGCAGGCCGGCGTCCGCGGCGTACCGGAGCGCGAGGACGCGCACCTCGGAGCCCTCGGCCACCTCCAGGAACCCGAGGAACCGCCTCCGCGCGGCGAGGTCCCGGCGGTTGCCGAGCGCACCTCGGAGCCCTTCGAGCCGCTCGCCCGGGTCGCGGGCCGTCAGGGCGATCTCGTACAGCGCGTCCTCGTCCAGCGCTCCGGACTCCGCTCCGGCCCGTATCCCGGCCTTCCGGGCGTCCCACCGGTCCCAGCCCCCGCTCGCCCGCAGCTCCCGCACCGCGTCCTCCGGGACGCCGCCGATCCGGTCGATCACCGCGTCGCGCCCCCAGCGGCCGTGCTGCCGCGCGCCCACGCGCAGCGCGAGCGCGGCGAGGGACCGCGCGGTGTCGTCGCCGGCGGTGTCGAGGGCCCGGGCGAAGGCGGCGCGGGCGCGCTCCCGTACCAGCCCGTCGCCGTCCGCGCAGCGGAGGAGCAGCAGGGGCGGCGGCGCCGCCGGGCCGGCCGCGTCCAGGGCCGCGGCCCGGACCCGGGCGTCCGCGTGGCACAGGCACAGCGCGAGTTCGGACGGGGTGGGCGGGTGTCGCCAGGACGGTGCGCCGCCCTCTCCGGCGTTCTCGTCCCAGTAAGGGGCGGTGTCCCAGTCCGCGACCTCGCGGTCGTCGAACCAGTGGGCGCCGAGGCGGAAGGACGACCGCGTCCGCCATCCGGCGACGCGGTTCAGGGTCCCGGTGAAGACGTCGGAGTCGAGCCGTACCCAGTCCTCCGCGCGCCCGGCACCCGCCGCCGAGGCCGTGTCCTTGCCGTGCAGAAGACGTTCTCCCCCGCGAAGGTAGTGCGTGGGACCCAGGAGTCGTTCGCTCGTCATGCGGCGGACTGTATCCCCGCGATCACCGTGCCGACCTGGGGTTTTCCTCCCGGGCCGGCCCTCGATTGACGAATCATGCGGAGTTCTGCATACTCATGCATTAGTGGTCCCGGTAGTCGAGGCGAGGAGCAACCAGAAGTGAGCAGCAACAACGGTGACGTCCGGCTCTGGGGCGGTCGCTTCGCCGACGGCCCGGCCGAGGCCCTCGCGAAGCTCTCCGCCTCGGTCCACTTCGACTGGCGCCTCGCGCCCTACGACATCGCCGGCTCCCGGGCCCACGCGCGCGTGCTGCACAAGGCCGGGCTGCTCACCGAGGACGAGCTGACCCGCATGCTGGACGGCCTGGACCGGCTGGAGGCGGACGTCGCCGACGGGTCCTTCGTCGGCACCATCGCCGACGAGGACGTCCACACCGCCCTGGAGCGCGGCCTCCTGGAGCGCCTCGGCGCCGAGCTCGGCGGCAAGCTGCGGGCCGGCCGGTCCCGGAACGACCAGGTCGCCACCCTCTTCCGGATGTACCTGCGGGACCACGCCCGGATCATCGGCGGGCTCGTCGCCGAGCTCCAGGACGCGCTCGTCGGCCTCGCCGAGGCGCACCCGGACGTCGCCATGCCGGGCCGGACCCACCTCCAGCACGCCCAGCCGGTGCTCTTCGCCCACCACGTCCTCGCCCACGCCCAGGCGTTCTCCCGGGACGCCGAGCGGCTGCGTCAGTGGGACACCCGGACGGCGGTCTCCCCGTACGGCTCGGGTGCCCTGGCCGGCTCCTCCCTCGGGCTCGACCCGGAGGCGGTCGCCAAGGACCTCGGCTTCGAGCGCGGCTCGGCCGGCAACTCGATCGACGGCACGGCCTCCCGTGACTTCGTCGCCGAGTTCGCCTTCATCACCGCGATGATCGGGGTCAACCTCTCCCGGATCGCCGAGGAGATCATCATCTGGAACACGAAGGAGTTCTCCTTCGTGACCCTCCACGACGCCTTCTCCACCGGCTCGTCGATCATGCCGCAGAAGAAGAACCCGGACATCGCGGAGCTCGCCCGGGGCAAGTCCGGCCGCCTCATCGGCAACCTCTCCGGCCTGATGGCCACCCTCAAGGCCCTGCCGCTCGCCTACAACCGCGACCTCCAGGAGGACAAGGAGCCGGTCTTCGACTCCTGCGACCAGCTGGAGGTCCTGCTCCCCGCCTTCACCGGCATGATGGCCACGCTCACCGTCAACCGGGAGCGCATGGAGGAGCTGGCCCCGGCCGGCTTCTCGCTCGCCACCGACATCGCCGAGTGGCTGGTCAAGCAGGGCGTGCCGTTCCGGGTCGCGCACGAGGTGGCCGGCGAGTGCGTGAAGGTCGCCGAGTCCGAGGGCAAGGAGCTGGACGGGCTGACCGACGAGCAGTTCGCCAAGATCTCCGAGCACCTCACCCCCGAGGTCCGCACCGTCCTCAACGTCCCGGGCGCCCTCGCCTCCCGCGACGGCCGGGGCGGCACCGCCCCCTCCGCCGTCGCCGCCCAGCTCGTCGAGGTCAAGGCCGACCTGGTGATCCAGCACGCCTGGGCCACCGCCAAGCGGAAGTAGCCCCGAAGGGGTCACCCCACAGCGTCACGGCGTCACAGCGCCGCCGCCCAGTCCGCGAGCCTGTCGAAGTCCGGCCGGAGCAGTCCCAGCCGGGGGTCGACGTGCAGCAGCAGGGCGGCGGTGAGGTGTCTCTGCTCCACGTACTCGTGGTCGTACGGCGTGATGTCGTCGTCCACCCACGCGAACGGCCGCCCCTGCGCGTACTCCAGGATGTACTGGGTCTTCCAGAACGTCCCGCGCGGGGCGGCCCCGTGCATTTCCGGCCAGTCGACGAACGGCAGCTCGGGCAGCCCCAGGTGGGGCCCGATCCACTCGTTGGCCTCGCCCTTCCACGTCGTCGCCCACGTCAGCTCGTACGCCTCCGCCAGCGCGAGCAGCTCCGCCCCGTGCTCAGGGTTCAGCCACACCCGCAGCGGCTTGGTCTCGAACCAGCCGGTCGGCCGCATCCGATGGGTCGTGTATCCCTCCGGCCGGCGCTCGGCCTGCGCCGCGTAGGGGTTGAGCGGTCCGTCCACGTCGATCAGCAGCAGCGGCTTCGTCATGTCCACAGCATTCCGTTCCGCCCCTCGGTGAGGCATCAGAATTTCAAGTGAGACATTCATGTCTCATTCGGTGTATGGTCGTCTCATGTCAGTCGACCGCACCCAGGTGCTCCGCACCGCCGCCGCCCTGCTCTCCCGCAAGGCGACCGCCACCATGGACGAGGTCGCCCGGGCCGCCGGCATCGGCCGGGCCACCCTGCACCGGCACTTCGCCGGCCGGGACGCCCTCGTGCGGGCGCTGGAGCAGATGTGCATCGAGGAGGCGGAGGCCGCGCTCGACACGGCCCGCATCGAGGAGGGGCCCGCGGACGAGGCCGTCCGCAGGCTCGTCGCCGCCTCCGAGCCCGCCGCCCCGCTGCTCGCCTTCCTCGTCACCGAGAACCAGCTGTTCGAGGGCGACGGGCAGAACGAGGGCTGGGCCCGGCTCGACGCCCGGCTCGTCGCCCTCTTCCGGCGCGGCCAGGAGGAGGGCACCTTCCGGATCGACCTGAGCCCCGCCTGGCTGTGCGAGGCGTTCTACGGGCTGATCGGCTCGGGAGCCTGGGCCGTCGCCGACGGGCGGGTCGCCGCCAACGACTTTTCTTACATGATCGCCGAGCTGCTGCTCGGCGGAGCGCGCAGGAGCGTGGAGAAGTGATCACCGAAACCGTCCGGCACGAGAGCCATATCGAGGGCGTGCGCCGTCCCGGCCGGTGGCTCGCCCTCGCCGTGCTCGTCCTGGCCGTGCTGCTCGTGGCCGTGGACGCCACCGTGCTCGGCCTGGCGACCCCGTTCCTCTCCGAGGACCTGAAGCCCACCGGCACCCAGCTGCTCTGGATCGGCGACGTCTACTCGTTCGTCATCGCCGGCCTGCTGGTCTCCATGGGCAGCCTCGGCGACCGCATCGGCCGCAAGAAGCTGCTCCTCGTCGGCGCCACCGCGTTCGGCGCCGTCTCGGTCCTGAACGCCTACGCGACCAGCCCCGAGATGATGATCGCCGCCCGCGCGCTGCTCGGCGTCGCCGGCGCGACCCTGATGCCATCCACCCTGGCCCTCATCCGGAACCTCTTCCACGACCCGCGCGAGCGCAGCCTCGCCATCGGCATCTGGGGCGCCATGGCCTCGGCCGGCGCCGCCGTCGGCCCGGTCGTCGGAGGCTTCCTCCTGGAGCACTTCTGGTGGGGCTCGGTCTTCCTCATCAACCTGCCCGTCATGGCCGTCCTGGTCGTCGTCGGCGTCAAGCTGATCCCCGAGTCGAAGAACCCGAACCCGGGCCCGTGGGACCTGCCCAGCGTCGGCCTCTCCCTCGTCGGCATGATCGGCGTCGTCTACGCCGTCAAGGAGCTGGCCTCGCACGGCCCCACCCTCGACGTGGCCGTCGCCGCGCTCGTCGGCGCCGGCGGCCTCACCTGGTTCGTCCGCCGTCAGCTCACCCTGCCGGCCCCGCTCCTGGACATGCGCCTCTTCCGCAACCGCGGCTTCTCCGGCGCCGTCCTCGCCGATCTGCTGACCATCCTCGGCCTCGCCGGCCTGGTGTTCTTCCTGTCCCAGTACTTCCAGCTGGTCCAGGGCCGCACCCCGCTGGAGGCCGGCCTCGCCGAGCTGCCCGCCGCCATCGGATCGGTGACGGCCGGCCTGCTCGCCGGCCGGTTCGCCCGCCGCTTCTCGGTCCGCGCGGCCGTCACCGGCGGCCTCGCCGCCATCGGTCTCGCCCTCGCGGTCCTGACCGTCATCGGCCGCACCACCGGCTACCCGGTCCTCGGCGCGAGCCTCCTCGTCGTCGGCGTCGGCGCGGGCCTCGCCTTCACCGTCACCGCCGACGTGATCCTCTCCAGCGTGCCCAAGGACCAGGCCGGTTCCGCGTCCGCCGTCTCCGAGACGGCGTACGAGCTCGGCGCCGCCCTCGGCATCGCCGTCCTGGGCTCCATCGTGACCGGCGTCTACCAGGGCTTCGCCACCCCGCCCGGCGTCCCCTCGGACGTCGCCGCGGCCGCCCACGACTCGCTCGGCGGAGCCGTCGAGGCCTCCTCGGCCCTCGCCCCGGCCCAGGCCGGCGCCCTCGTCACGGCCGCCCAGGACGCCTTCGTCGACGGCCTGCGGATCGCCGCCGGCGTCGGCGCGGCCGTCCTCCTCGCCACCGCCGTCGCCGCCTGGTTCCTCCTCAGGGGCCAGAAGCTCGCGGACGGCGTCGAGCACTGACGCACCCACGCGGAAGGGCGCCCCCGGAACGACTCCGAGGGCGCCCTCACGCGTACGGGCCGACCGCTACGCGGCCTCCTTCGCCTTCGTGGCGTACATGTCCACGTACTCCTGCCCCGACAGCCGCATGACCTCCGCCATCACCGAGTCCGTCACCGCCCGCAGCACGTACCGGTCGCGGTCCATGCCCTCGTAGCGGGAGAACTCCAGCGGCTCGCCGAAGCGGACGGTCACCTGCACCGGGCGCGGGAAGCCCGCGCCGCCCGGCTGCGCCTTGTCCGTGCCGATCATCGCGAAGGGGATGACCGGCGCGCCGGTCATCAGCGTCAGCCGCGCCACGCCCGTACGGCCCCGGTAGAGCCGGCCGTCGGGGGAGCGGGTGCCCTCCGGGTAGATCGAGAAGATCCTGCCCTCCTCCAGCACCCGGCGGCCCGTCATCAGCGCCGCCGCACCGCCCCGGCCGCCGTCCCGGTCCACCGGGATCATGCCGACGCTGGTGAAGAACCAGGCCATCAGCCGGCCCTTGATCCCCTTGCCCGTGACGTACTCGTCCTTGCCGATGAAGAAGACCTGCCGGTCCAGGCAGATCGGCATGATCATCGAGTCGATGAAGGTGAGGTGGTTGCCCGCGAGGATCACCGGCCCGGTCCCGGGGACGTTCTCGGCGCCCTCGACACGGGGGCGGAACATCAGGCGCAGGATCGGACCGAGGGTGGCCTTGACGATCGCGTGACGGGACAACGGTTCCTCCGGTGTCGGGCGGGCGGCTCCCGGGAGCCGACGGTGCAGCACCGGACGATACTCGCGGGTCACCGCCGTGCGCACATCGGGTTCACCGAACGGATACACGGTGTTGACGCGTGTTTACGCCATGTTCGGCCCAGGTCCGCCGCCCGTAGGCGAGTGCTGCCTACCGTCGGGTCCACCCCATGACAGGTGCGGGACATCACACAGGAGGACCTCCATGACCCAGGGCGCACCCCGGACCCCGGCCCGCCGCACGGTACTCGGAGCGGCCGGCGCCGCCGCGTTCGGCGCCCCCGCCGTGCTCGCCGCCGGCGCGGGCCCGGCGCGGGCCGCCGACTCCGGCCGCCCCCACGGCCAGGGCCACGGACGCGGCTACCGCTCGCTCCCCGTCCCGACCGTCATCGCCCACCGGGGCGCCAGCGGCTACCGCCCCGAGCACACCCTCGGCTCCTACCGGCACGCCCTGGACCTCGGCGCGCACGTCATCGAGCAGGACCTCGTCCCCACCAGGGACGGGCACCTGGTCTGCCGCCACGAGAACGACATCACCGGCACCACCGACGTCGCCGACCACCCCGAGTTCGCCTCCCGGAAGACCACGAAGTCGGTCGACGGCGTCTCGTACACCGGCTGGTTCACCGAGGACTTCACCCTCGCCGAGCTGAAGACCCTCCGCGCCAAGGAGCGCATCCCCGGCACCCGCCAGGAGAACACCCTCTACGACGGCCGCTGGACGATCCCCACCTTCGAGGAGGTGCTCCGCTGGGCCGACGAGGAGGGCCGGCGCCGGGGCCGCGAGATCTGGCTCCACGTCGAGACCAAGCACCCCACGTACTTCCGCTCGATCGGCCTCGCCCTGGAGGAGCGCCTGGCGAAGCTGCTCCGCCGCCACGGCCGTCACCGCGCGGACTCCGCCGTCTTCCTCCAGTCCTTCGAGCCCGGCAGCGTCCGGCGCCTGTCGAAGCTGGTCGACTCCCCGCTGGTGGTGCTGCTCTCCGGGGCGAACACCCGCCCCTGGGACTTCGTCGAGTCCGGCGACCCGCGCACCGTCGCCGACCTCGTCACCCCGGCCGGACTGCGCTGGATCGCCTCGTACGCCCAGGGCATCGGCCCCACCCTCGACCTGGTGATCCCCAAGGACGCCACGGGCCGGCTCACCACCCCCACCACCCTGGTGCGGGACGCCCACGCGGAGGGCCTGATCCTCCACCCGTACACCCAGCGCAACGAGAACGCCTTCCTGCCCGCCGACTACCGCGTGGGCACCGACCCGGCCGCCTACGGCGACGCCTTCGGCGCCCTGAAGCGGTACTTCGGGACCGGCATCGACGGCATCTTCTCGGACCACGCGGACACCGCCCTGCTCGCCGCCGAGGACTTCCGCGCCCGCTGACCCGGCCCGCCGCCCGGTCGGTGCCGTACGCCGACCGGGTGGTTCACCGCCCGGGCCGCAACCGCGCCACCGCGCCGCCGCATCGTGGCGGGCATGACCTCCCCGGAAACCCTCCTCGCCACCCTCACCCCGCTGCTCGCCGCCGAGTCGCGGGCCGAGGCCGCGGCCGCCGGGATCGACCCCGCCGACCTCGAACAGGCCGTCTGGCTCCGCCTCCTGGAACGGCTCAGCGCCGACGGCGCCCCCGAACGCCCCGCCGACTGGCTCCGCAGGGCCGTCCGCGCGGAGGCCCGCCGGGCCCGCCGCACCAGCGGCCGGGAACGCCCGTACCACGGGGACGCCCCACCGGACGCGCGCCAGGAACCCGCCGGGCCCGAGGGCTCCGCCCTCACCGCCGAACGCCGCCGCACCCTGCGCGCCGCCGTCACCCGGACACCCGGCCGCTGCCCCCGCCTCCTCGACGCGATGCTCGACCCCGCGGACCCCACCTACCGCGAAATCGCAGGAACGTTGGGTATCTCACAAGGCAGTCTGGGGCCGATGCGTTCCCGTTGCCTGGGATGCCTGCGCAGAATGCTCGCGGCGGAGGTTCCCGCATCCGGCCGACGGGGAAGGGTGCGGGGTACCGATCGGTGACCAGATGAGCGGGAGGCATGCGCACATGGGCCTGAGTGTGACCATCTCGGCGGCGGCCGCGGACGACGCGGAGCAGATCCTGAAGCTCCAGTACCTCTCCTACCAGAGCGAGGCCGAGCTGTACGGCGACTGGTCCATCGAGCCGCTGACCCAGTCGCTCGACGCCGTCCGCGCCGAGCTGGCGGAGGGGTACGCCCTGGTGGCCCGGCTCGGCGACGAGGTCGTCGCCTCCGTCCGCGCCCGCACCGACGAGGACGGCACCGTGCACATCGCCAAGCTCATCGTCCACCCGCGGATGCGCCGCCACGGCATCGGCGGCCGGCTCCTCGACGCCATAGAGTGCCACTTCGCCGGGGCGGACGCCGCCGCCAAGCGGTTCCAGCTCTTCACCGGCCACCGCAGCGAGGGCAACCTCCGCCTCTACCGCGCCCGGGGCTACGCCCAGATCGCCGTCCGCGAGGTCGGCCCCCGACTCACCCTCGTCACCCTGGAGAAGGCCGCCTGAGGCCCTCCGCCCCTCAGGCGGTGCGCGACCGGCGCAGCCACCAGATGCCGCTCAGCGGCAGCAGCACCGGGATGAGGACGTAGCCGTAGCCGAACTCCGACCACACCGTGGAGTCGGGGAAGGCGGACGGCTCGACCAGCGTCCAGGTGCCGACGACCAGCACGCCCGCGAGCTCGGCGGCGCAGCACACCAGCGCCGCCCTGCGGGCCGTCTCCCCGCCCCGTACCAGCGTGTACGTGATGAAGACGTAGACGACCGCCGCCACCGCGGAGAGCGTGTACGCCAGCGGCGCCTCGTCGAACTTGGCGCTGATCTCGTACACGGAGCGCGAGGCCGCGCCCACCGACATCACGCCGTACAGCCAGACGAGCAGCATGCCGGGACCCTTGACGAGCCGGGTCCGGGTCTCCGTCGCCGTCTCCGCCGGCTCCGTCGTCTCCGCCATGGTCAGCCCACCGTCCAGATGTCGAAGAGACGCACTTCCAGCACGGCGAGCACGACCGCGCCCGCCGCCACCGTCGCCGAGCCCCAGCGGCTCCGCTCCGCCAGCGACATGAAGCCGGCGATGGGCACCGCGCACAGGGCGCCGAGCAGATAGGCGACGAAGATCGTCGTCCCCTCCTCGGCATGCTCGCCGCGGACCAGCTGCACGATGCCGACGATCAGCTGGACCAGGACCAGGAAGGTCACCACGGCCATGCCGATGAAGTGCCAGTCCTTGGTGGGCTGGTCCCGGTAGGCGGCGAAGCCGCACCAGGCGGCGAGGGCGAGCGCGGCCACCGAGACCGCGACCGTGAGGGCGTCAAGCATGCGCCCGAGGGTATTACGGGCCGAATGGCCCGATGCTCGCGGCCCCCGCGAGGCCCGCCGGGGGACCGTGGCCTTGGCCACATCCGGCCCCGGCGGGCCGCCCGCCCGGACCGGCTCCCGCGCAGGCGGCACAGGGTGGGGCGGGTCGCCGGGACCGTCCGCCCCACGTCTCAACGGTGTCCGGAATGCGGACAGCGGACTTCCGTTCGCGACTGCGCATGCTTTACTTGCAGCCATGACCACGACGAGCAGCCGCATCCTTGCGACCGAGGCGAACACGACGCCCGGTGCTCGTTGTATGTGTCGAATGTGCGCCTTCTGAGGGCCCCCGCCTGAGCCTCGCGCCCCGAAGCGAGACCCGACGGCCGAGCCGATCCGCCCGCCTCACCGGCGCCGGACCGTGCCTGCCCCGCGCACCCCGCCACCCCGGCCGTCCGCCGGAGCGGCTTCCCGTGCGCCTGACTGTCCGAATGACGAATGCCCCGTGCACGGCGGACCCACGCGTCGCGCACTCGACAGTGACGGAAACCCCTGTGATCACCACTTCGGGCCTGACCAAGGTCTACGAGTCACGTGGCCGCCAGGTCACCGCCCTGGACGGCGTCGACCTCCACGTCCGCGAGGGCGAGGTCTTCGGCGTGATCGGCCAGAGCGGCGCCGGCAAGTCCTCCCTGATCCGCTGCGTCAACCTGCTGGAGCGCCCCACCTCCGGCACCGTGACCGTCGACGGCGTCGACCTCACCGCCCTCGCCGGCAAGGGCCGCCGGGCCGGCAAGGACCTGCGCCGGGCGCGCAGCAGCATCGGCATGGTCTTCCAGCACTTCAACCTGCTGTCCTCCCGCACCGTCAAGGACAACATCGAGCTCCCCCTGGAGATCCTCGGCGTCCCCGGCGCCGAGCGCTCCCGCCGCGCCCTCGAACTCCTCGACCTCGTCGGCCTCGCCGACAAGGCGAAGAACTACCCGGGCCAGCTCTCCGGCGGCCAGAAGCAGCGCGTCGGCATCGCCCGCGCCCTCGCCGGCGAGCCCAAGGTCCTCCTCTCCGACGAGGCCACCAGCGCCCTCGACCCGGAGACCACCCGCTCGATCCTCCAGCTCCTGCGCGACCTCAACCGGCAGCTCGGCCTCACCGTCCTGCTCATCACGCACGAGATGGACGTCGTCAAGACCATCTGCGACTCCGCCGCCCTCATGCAGAAGGGCCGGATCGTCGAGTCCGGCACCGTCGCCGAACTCCTCGCCACCCCCGGCTCCCAGCTGGCCGCCGAGCTGTTCCCGGTGAGCGGGCACGCCACCGGCGCCGACCGCACGGTCGTCGACGTCACCTTCCACGGCGAGGCCGCCACCCAGCCGGTGATCTCGCAGCTCTCCCGCACGTACAACATCGACATCTCCATCCTCGGAGCCGCGATGGACACCGTCGGCGGGAAGCAGATCGGCCGGATGCGGATCGAACTGCCCGGACGGTACGAGGAGAACGTCGTCCCGATCGGCTTCCTGCGCGAGCGGGGCCTCCAGGTCGAGGCGGTGGACGACCCGCGGGACGGAGCCGCCCCCGCCCCCCACCGTCCCCGTACAGCAGCACGTGCTCGCGAAGGAGAGTGCCAAGTGACCTGGGAAGAGATGCGCCCCCTGCTCGAACAGGGCACGGTCGACACCCTCTACATGGTCCTGTGGGCCACCGTCGTCACCATCGTCGGCGGCCTCCCGCTCGGCATCCTCCTCGTCCTCACCGACAAGGGCGGACTGCTCCAGAACCGGCCCCTGAACAAGGTCGTCGGTGCGATCGTGAACATCGGCCGTTCGCTGCCGTTCATCATCCTGCTGATCGCCCTGATCCCCTTCACGACCTTCGTCGTCGGCACCTTCATCGGCCCGACCGCGATGATCGTGCCGCTCGCCATCGGCGCCATCCCCTTCTTCGCGCGCCTCGTCGAGACCGCGATCCGGGAGGTCGACCACGGCCTCGTCGAAGCCGTCCAGTCCATGGGCGGCGGCATCCCGACCATCGTCCGCAAGGTGCTGCTCCCGCAGGCCCTGCCCTCGCTGGTCGCCGCCGTCACCACCACCGTCATCGTGCTCATCGGCTACTCGGCGATGGCCGGCGCGGTCGGCGGCGAGGGACTCGGCTCCAAGGCCGTCACCTACGGCTACCAGCGCTTCGACACCACCTTCATGCTCGTCACCGTCGTCGTCCTGGTCGCCGTCGTCACGGTCGTCCAGCTCCTCGGCGACGGGGTCGTACGGCTCCTCGCCCGCCGCGGCCGCACCGCCTGACGGCACCTCAGACCATCCCCCCAGAGCCCGGACTTGTTGTCCAGGCGTCCACCGCTCCACATGAAAGAGGCACTCTTCGTGCGTAAGAACACCAAGCTCGCCGCCGGCTTCGCTTCCGTCACCGCCCTCGCCCTCGGCCTCACCGCCTGCGGCACCTCCTCGGACCCGTCCTCCGCCAAGGACGGGGCCGGCTCCGCCGACAAGGCCCTCGTCGTCGCCGCGTCCCCGACGCCCCACGCCGACATCCTCAAGTTCGTCCAGGACAACCTGGCCGCCAAGGAGGGCCTGAAGCTGGAGGTGAAGGAGTTCACGGACTACGTCCTGCCCAACACCGCCACCCAGAGCGGCCAGGTCGACGCCAACTTCTTCCAGCACAAGCCCTACCTGGACGACTTCAACGCGAAGAACAAGACCACCATCGTCCCGGTGGTCAACGTCCACCTGGAGCCGCTCGGCGTCTACTCCAAGTCCCTCAAGTCCCTGAAGGACATCAAGGCCGGCCAGACGATCGCCGTCCCCAACGACACCACCAACGAGGGCCGCGCGCTCCACCTCCTCGCCGACAACGGCCTCATCGTCCTCAAGGACGGCGTCGGCACCGACGCCAAGCTCTCCGACATCACCGACAAGAAGGGCCTGGAGTTCAAGGAGTTGGAGGCCGCCACCGTGCCCCGCGCCCTGAACGACGTCGACGCCGCCGTCATCAACGGCAACTACGCCATCGAGGCCGACCTCTCCCCGTCGAAGGACGCCCTGGTCCTGGAGAAGGGCGAGGGCAACCCCTACGCCAACCTCCTCGCCGTCAAGAAGGGCAACGAGAACGACCCCCGGGTGGAGAAGCTCGCCAAGCTCCTCAACTCGCCCGAGGTGAAGAAGTACATCGAGGACACCTACAAGGGCTCCGTCATCCCCGCCTTCGGCGCCGCCAAGTAGCTCCGCCGGTACAGTCCTTGACCACAAGGCCCCGCCCGCCCCGTCCGGCGCGCGGGGCCTTGTGCTCACCCGCGCATGCGCGCCGGCGGCGCCATGCTGCATGCTGTGCCTTCACGGTCTTCACGTATGGAGCTGCGCATGACTACCACCTTCCCGGACGTCTCCATCAACACGGAGCGACTGGTGCTGCGCCCGTACGAGGAAGCCGACATCCCCGCCTTCGTCGAGATGATGAACGACGAACTCGTCACCGCCTGGACCACGGTGCCGCGGCCGTACACCCGCGCCCACGCCGAGGAATGGGTCCGCGCGATCGCCCCCGCCGAGCGGACCGAGGGCCGCGGCATCGTCCTCGCCGTCACCGAGTTCCTGACCCAGCGTCTGGTCGGCACCGTCCACCTCTACGACACCGACTGGCGCGTCCGCACGACCGAGGTCGCGTACGTCACCGCCCCCTGGGCCCGCGGCGAGGGCTACGCCACCGAGTCCGTCCTCGCCACCGCCCAGTGGCTCTTCCGCGACCGCGGCTTCGAACGCCTCCAGCTGCGCACCGCCGCCGACAACACCGCCTCCCAGCAGGTCGCCCAGAAGATCGGGTGCATCAGCGAGGGCGTCCTGCGCAACGCCTGGATAGCGCGCGGCCTCACCGAGAGCGGCGAGTGGACCGACCTCCGCACCGACCTCATCGTCTGGGGCCTCCTCCCCGAGGACCTCGAAGGCGTCGCCGACCAGATGGCCGAGGCCGGATACTCCTCGTACACCGACTGGAGCTGAGCGTTCCGGGGTCCGGCCCGGGGTACGCTCGGCACGCCCCCGACCTGCGACGACACCACAGGAGACAGACGCGATGGCCGACCGGGTCACGGTGATCGGCTGGGACGGATCGCCCCTCACCGCGGCGGCCGGGTCCGCGCTCTCGGCCGCCACCCTGGTGGCCGGCGCCGCCCACCACCTGGCGCTCCCCGAAGTACCCGCCGGCGCCGAACGCGTCCGGCTCGGCAGCGTCGGCCTCGCCGCCCGCCGGATCGCCGGCCACCGCGGCACCGCCGTCGTCCTCGCCGACGGCGACCCCGGCTTCTTCGGCGTGGTCCGCGCCCTGCGCGCCCCCGAGCACGGCCTGGAGGTCGAGGTCGTCCCCGCCGTCTCCTCCGTCGCCGCCGCCTTCGCCCGGGCCGGCATGCCCTGGGACGACGCCCGCGTCGTCGTCGCCCACGAGAAGACCCTGCGCCGCGCCGTCAACGTCTGCCGCGCCCACCCCAAGGTCGCCGTCCTCACCTCCCCGGGCGCCGGCCCCGCCGAACTCGCCCTCCTCCTCGAAGGCGTGCACCGCACCTTCGTCGTCTGCGAGCAGCTCGGCACCACCCGCGAACAGGTCTCCGTCCTCACCTCCGACAAGGCCGCCGACCACACCTGGCGCGACCCCAACGTCGTCCTCGTCATCGGTGGCGCCGGCGCCACCGGAGCCTCCGCCGCCCCCTGGCTGATGGGGCACGACCCGGCCGCCGGAGCCGTACGGGGCTGGGCCGGCCGGCCGGAGGAGCACGGCGCCGAGGACCGGCCCGGCATCGGCCAGGACCCCACCCTGCGCGCCGTCCAGCTCGCCCGCCTCGGCCCCCGCGCCGGCGACCTCGTCTGGGACATCGGCAGCGCCGGGGGGACCTTCGCCGTCGAGGCCGCCCGCTTCGGCGCCGCCGTCATCGCCGTCGACGCCGACCCCGCCGCGCGGGCCCGCACCGAGGCCGCCGCCCGCCGCCACGGCGTCCTCCTCCAGACCGTGACCGGCCGTGCCCCGCACGTCCTGGAGAGCCTTCCCGAACCCGACGTCGTACGGGTCGGGGCCGGCGGCGTCCCCGTCGTCACCGCCTGCACCGACCGGCGTCCCGAACGGATCGCCGCCCACGCCACCACCCGCGACGAGGCCGAGGCGATCGGCACCGCCCTCGCCTCCGGCGGCTACGCCGTCGAGACCCTCCTCCTCCAGACCGTGGGCCTCGATCCCGCCGACTGGACCGAGCGCGAACGCTCCGTCGTCTTCCTGCTCACCGGCCGCAGGACCACCGGCGCCCCGTGACCCGGCCGGACGCGGGGGCAGGTAGGCTGGCCGATTGTTGTACCGCACGGGGATGTTCGGCAGGTTGTTCGTCAATGTCCCGAATCGATGACCGTCTTGACCCGTTCTCGGCGGTCACCGGCGTGCGGGACACCGGGGGGACCGCGCGACGTGGCGCAGTCCACAGCGCACCGTGGCGGATCCGCCTGCCACGATGGCCGCGGGCCGCGACAATGCTTGTGTGTCGGCGTGCGTCCGTGCCGCGCGGCGCAGGCGCTCGTTCTCGTTGACGGGCGCGGCTCTGAACGAACACAACGATGGGCGAGGGGTACGCATGACGGACACCGGCCAGGTCCCGGGTGAGGGACTGCCGGAGAACGCAGGCATGGTCGAGCAGCCGGGCATCCCCGCTCCGGGCGCGTACACCTTCCTGGACCCCTCCGGCCCCGTCCCCGGTCAGCTTCCCGAGGACGACGACATGCTGCTGATGCCGGGTGCCCAGGGCGCCTGGAGCGAGCATGCCCCCGGCGTGGCGCCCGCCCCGCCGGTCGCCGTCCCCGCCCCGCAGGCGGCCCCGATGGGCGATCCGCTCACCGACCCGCTGCCGGATCCGCTCACCGATCCGCTCACCGGACCGCTGCCGGACCCCCTTACCGGCCCGCTCCCGGACGGCCTCGTCCTCGCCGACCAGCTCACCGCCCCGGTCACCCCGGCGCACGGCGTCCCCGTGCCCGGTGCCACCCCGCCGCAGGGCGTGCCGCTCGGCACCCCGGCGCACGGCGTTCCGGTCGCCCCGCAGGAGCCCGTCGCCACCGCCCACGGCTACGAGCCCGGCATCCTCGACACCGGCGCCCACGAGGCCGCCGGCCGCGACTCCGGCTCCGTCGACCTCGGCGGCGTCCGCGTGCCGCCGGCCGCGCCGCAGCCCGCCCCCGCGCGCCGTCCGCTCCACATGGGTCCGCCGGTCCCGGACACCGCCACCGGCGGCGTCGTGCGCTCGCTCGCCGACCGGGGTCCGGCCGCGCCGGTGCCGGTCGCCCCGCAGGTCCCGGCGCCCGCCCCGGAGGCGCTCGTGGCCACCGGCCCGGTGCCCGTACGCACCCCCGGGCCGCCCACCACCGGGCCCGAGTACTTCGACATCGCGCAGGACCAGCAGACGGCCCCGCAGGGCGCCGAGCCGTGGGCCGCGCAGCCGCAGGAGACCCCGGCACCCGCCGAGGCCCCCGCAGAAACGGTCGTTCCGCAGGGCGGCCTGTTCGTGCAGGTCGAGGGCACCGTCCCGACGGCCGAGCAGCCCGCCCCGACGCCGCCGGCCGGGACCCCGATCCCCGCGCCGGAGGCCGTCGTGCCCGAGGCCGTCGTGCCCGCGCCGCGCGAGCCCGAGCCCGAGCCCGCCGCCGAGGCGCTCCCGGCCCCGGAGGCCGAGCAGCCGCCCGCCGAGCCGGTGGCCCCCGTGGCCGAGGCCGCGCCGGAGGTCGTCGAGGTGGCGGCCGTCGAGGTGGAGGCCGTCGCGCCCGCCGAGGCGCCCGTGGCCGAGGTCCTGGAGACCGCCGCGCCCGCCGACGTACCGGCGGAGACCGCGCCGGAGGCCCCGGAGGCCCCGGCCGTCGAGCCCGTCGCGGTGGACGCCGTCGTGGCCGAGCCCGCCGTGGCCGAGCCCGTGGCGGCCGAGGAGCCCGTGGCCGTCGAGCAGGCCGTCGAGCCCGTGGCCGTCGCCGTCGAGCAGGCCGTCGAGCCCGTGGCCGTCGCCGTCGAGCAGGCCGTCGAGCCCGTCCCCGCCGAGCAGGCCGTCGAGCCCGTCGCCGTCCCCGCCGAGCAGCCCGTCGTCGTGGCGGCTCCCGTCGAGGTCGCCGCCGAGCCCGCAGCCGCCGCCGAGCCGGAGCCCGTCGTCGAGGCCGAGCCCGCTGCCGAGGCCGCCACCGAGGCCGAGGCCGTCGTCGAGGCCGAGCCCGTCGTCGAGCCGGAGCCCGAGGCCGAGCCCCAGCCCGTCGCCGCCGAGCAGGCCCCCGCCGAGACGTTCGCCGACGCCGCCGCCGCGGTGCCCGCCGAGGCCCCCGTCGTGGCCGTGGCCGAGGAGATCCCGGTCGTCGCCGAGGACGCTCCCCGGGCCGAGGCCCCGGCCGCCGCCGAAGAGGCGGAGGAGCAGGAGGAGCCGGAGGAGGACGAGCCCCGCCCCGCCGCCCCCGGCTACGCCGAGGCCGAGCGCGAGGCGGTCCTGCGCGTGATGCGCGAGCGCCGCGACATCCGCAACGGCTTCCGCTCCGACCCGATTCCGCACGAGGTGCTGCTCCGCGTCCTGGAGGCCGCGCACACGGCCCCCAGCGTCGGCCACTCGCAGCCCTGGGACTTCGTCGTCATCCGCTCCGCCGAAACCCGGCAGACCATGCACGAGCTGGCCCAGCACCAGCGCGAGGCGTACGCCAAGTCGCTGCCGAAGGCCCGGGCGAAGCAGTTCAAGGAACTGAAGATCGAGGCCATCCTCGACACCCCGGTGAACATCGTCGTGACCGCCGACCCCACCCGGGGCGGCCGGCACACCCTCGGCCGTTACACGCAGCCGCAGATGGCCCCGTACTCCTCGGCCCTCGCCGTCGAGAACCTCTGGCTCGCCGCCCGCGCCGAGGGCCTCGGCGTCGGCTGGGTCAGCTTCTTCGACGAGCGCGAGATGGTCCGCGCCCTCGGCCTCCCCGACCACCTGGAGGTCGTCGCGTACCTCTGCGTCGGGTACGTCGACGAGTTCCCGGACGAGCCCGAGCTCATGCAGGCCGGCTGGTCCAAGCGCCGCCCGCTCGCCTGGGTCGTCCACGAGGAGACCTACGGCCGCCGCGCCCTGCCCGGCGAGGAGCCGCACGACCTGCTCCAGGAGACCGTCGCCTCCATCCGCCCGCTGGACGCCAAGGCGCTCGGCGAGGCCTGGGAGCGGCAGAAGCGGATGACCAAGCCGGCCGGCGCGCTCGGCATGCTGGAGATCATCTCCGCGCAGCTCTGCGGCCTCTCCCGGGCCTGCCCGCCGCCGATCCCGGAGCCCGCCGCCGTCGCGATCTTCGCCGGCGACCACGGGGTGCACGCCCAGGGCGTCACCCCCTGGCCGCAGGAGGTCACCGGCCAGATGGTGGCCAACTTCCTCGGCGGGGGAGCGGTCTGCAACGCCTTCGCCAACCAGGTCGGCGCCGAGGTCTGCGTCATCGACGTGGGCGTCGCGAGCGAGCTGCCCGCCACCCCCGGCCTGCTGCCCCGCAAGGTCCGGGCCGGCTCGGGCGACTTCACCACCGGCCTCGCGATGACCCGCGAGGAGACGATCGCCGCGATGGAGGTCGGCATCGAGACCGCCCGCGACCTGGTCGCGGCCGGGAACAAGGCGCTCCTCACCGGCGAGATGGGCATCGCGAACACCACCGCGTCCGCCGCGCTCATCTCCGTCTTCACCGGCGTCGACCCGGCCGAGGTCACCGGCCGCGGCACGGGCATCAACGACGAGACCCACGCCCGCAAGGTGGACGTGGTCCGCCGCGCCCTCGACCTGCACAAGCCGGACCCGCAGGACCCGATCGGCGTCCTGTCGCAGATCGGCGGCCTGGAGCACGCGGCCCTCGTCGGCTTCATCCTGGGCGCCGCCTCGCTGCGCACCCCGGTGATCCTCGACGGCGTCTCCACCGGCGCGGCCGCCCTGGTCGCCCGGGCGATCGCCCCCGAGTCGCTGGCGGCCTGCATCGCGGGCCACCGCAGCGCCGAGCCCGGCCACGTGGCCGCGCTCAACAAGCTGGGCCTGCGTCCGCTGGTCGACCTGGACCTCCGCCTCGGCGAGGGCACCGGCGCCCTGCTCGCCCTCCCGCTGGTGCAGAGCGCGGCCCGCGCGATGCACGAGGTCGCGACCTTCGACTCCGCGGGCGTCACCGAGAAGTAGTCCGTACGGCCCCGGCGCCCCCGCCCCCTCGACGGGGCGGCGGCACCGGGGCCGCGCCGTACCCCGGCGCCCCCGCCCCTCCCCAGGGGCGAGGGACGAGGGTCACAAGGTGCCCACGTCGTGTCACCGATATCGTGGTCACCGGGCCTCCCGCCCGCCCCACCAGCCGCTTCACCGCCGCAGCGGCCCCGCAAGCCCCGTCCGAGGAGCCGCCCGCACATGGCCCAGCACGTCGAGCCCGCCGAGCACCCCGCCTACCCCGTCGGCCTCCGCCTCGCCGGCCGGCGCGTCGTCGTCCTCGGCGGCGGCACGGTCGCCCAGCGCCGCCTGCCCGCCCTCATCGCCGCCGGCGCGGACATCACCCTGATCTCCCCCTCCGCCACCCCCTCCGTGGAGGCCATGGCCGAGACCGGCGAGCTCACCTGGGTCCGCCGCCGCTACGAGGACGGCGACCTGGCCGACGCCTGGTACGCGCTCGTCGCCACCACCGACGCGGCCGCCAACGCCGCCGCCTCCGCCGAGGCCGAGCGCGCCCGCGTCTGGTGCGTCCGCTCCGACGACGCCGAGGCCGCCACCGCCTGGACCCCGGCCACCGGCCGCGGCGCCGGCGTCACCGTCGCCGTCCTCACCGGCCACGACCCGCGCCGCTCCGCCGCCGTCCGCGACGCCATCCTGGAGGGCCTGCGCGACGGCTCGCTCGCCGCTCCCGCCCAGCGCGCCCGCACCCCCTTCGTCGCCCTCGTCGGCGGCGGCCCCGGCGACCCCGACCTCATCACCGTCCGCGGCCGCCGGCTGCTGGCCGAGGCCGACGTCGTCATCGCCGACCGGCTCGGCCCCCGCGACCTCCTGGACGAGCTGCCCCCGCACGTCGAGGTGATCGACGCGGCGAAGATCCCGTACGGCCGTTTCATGGCGCAGGAGGCCATCAACAACGCGCTGATCGAGCACGCCAAGGCCGGGAAGTCCGTGGTCCGCCTCAAGGGCGGCGACCCCTTCGTCTTCGGCCGGGGCATGGAGGAGGCGCAGGCGCTCGCCGCCGAGGGCATCGCCTGCACCGTCGTGCCCGGCATCTCCAGCTCCATCTCGGTCCCCGGCGCGGCCGGCATCCCGGTCACCCACCGCGGCGTCGCCCACGAGTTCACCGTGGTCAGCGGCCACGTCGCCCCCGACGACCCGCGCTCGCTGGTCGACTGGGCCTCGCTCGCCAAGCTCACCGGCACCCTGGTGATCCTCATGGGCGTCGACAAGATAGGGAAGATCGCCGAGGCGCTCGTCGCCCACGGCAAGGCCCCCGACACCCCGCTCGCCCTCGTCCAGGAGGGCACCACCGCCACCCAGCGCCGGGTGGACGCCACCCTCGCCACCGTCGCCGAGGTGGTGCGGGCGGAGGAGGTCCGTCCGCCGGCCGTCATCGTCATCGGCCCGGTCGTCGCGGAGGGACCCGACAAGCTCACCCGCTGACACCCCGCACCCACCCGCGGTGGGACGGGCGGCGACCGCCGCCCGTCCCACGCATTGGCACCACACCCCGGACAAGGCAGTATCACCCCGTGGCCGAACTCATCACGATCACCGACGCCGACGACCCCCGTCTCCACGACTACACCGGCCTGACCGACGTCGAGCTGCGCCGCCGGCGCGAGCCCGCCGAGGGCCTGTTCATCGCCGAGGGCGAGAAGGTCATCCGCCGCGCCAGGCAGGCCGGTTACGAGATGCGGTCGATGCTGCTCTCCGCCAAGTGGGTCGACGTCATGCGCGACGTCATCGACGAGGTCCCCGCCCCGGTGTACGCGATCCAGCCCGACCTCGCCGAACGCGTCACCGGCTACCACGTGCACCGCGGCGCCCTCGCCTCGATGCAGCGCAAGCCGCTCCCCGAGGCGGGCGAACTCCTCGCCGGAGCCCGCCGGGTGGCGGTCATGGAGTCGGTCAACGACCACACCAACATCGGCGCCATCTTCCGCAGCGCCGCCGCCCTCGGCATGGACGCCGTCCTGCTCTCCCCGGACTGCGCCGACCCGCTCTACCGCCGCTCGGTGAAGGTCTCCATGGGCGCGGTCTTCTCCGTCCCGTACGCCCGCCTCGACACCTGGCCGCGCGGTCTGGAGGCGGTACGGGAGGCGGGCTTCAAGCTCCTCGCCCTCACCCCGGCCGAGAAGGCCACGTCCATGGACGTGGCCGCCCCGCACCGCCTGGAGCGGGTCGCCCTGATGCTCGGCGCGGAGGGCGACGGCCTCTCCACCCAGGCGCTGCGCGCCGCCGACGAGTGGGTCCGCATCCCGATGGCCCACGGCGTCGACTCGCTCAACGTGGGCGCGGCCGCGGCCGTCGCCTTCTACGCGGTCACGGCGGGTCGCCCCGAGGCGTAGCGCCTTCGCCCTCCCAACGGGCCCCGGCCGTCCTAGGATTGGCCGAACGCCCGGTTCGTCCGGGCGCGGGGGAGACGGGGGCGGGATGGGGAACGGCGTGCGTCCGCTGGGCTCGGGCGACCCGGTACGCGTGGGCCCGTACCGGCTGGAAGGGGTCCTGGGCCGGGGCGGCATGGGCGCGGTCTACCTCGCCCGGTCGCCGGGCGGCAAGCCCCTCGCGGTCAAGGTGATCAGGCCGGAACTCGCCCAGGACGCGGAGTTCCGGCGGCGGTTCGCCCGCGAGGTGCGCCTCGCACAGGCCGTGAACGGCGTCTTCACCGCCGGGGTCGTCGACGCGGATCCCGAGGGGGACCCGCCGTGGCTCGCCACGGTCCACGTCCCGGGCCCCTCGCTCGGCGCGGCCCTGCGGGTCACCGGACCGTGGCCCGAGCGTTCCGTGCTCGCCCTCGGGGCGGGCCTCGCCGAGGCCCTGGAGGCCATCCACCGCGCGGGGGTGGTCCACCGGGATCTCAAGCCCTCCAACATCCTGCTGGCGCCCGACGGACCCCGGGTCATCGACTTCGGCGTCTCGGCCTCCGCCGCCGGCACCTCCGCGCTGACCGGCAGCGGCGTGGTGCTGGGCACCGTGGGGTACATGGCGCCCGAGCAGCTCACCGGCGCCGAGGTCACGCCCGCCACCGACGTCTTCGCCCTCGGCGCGGTGCTCGCCCTCACCGCCTCCGGCCGCGGCCCCTTCGAGGAACCGTCGACCGGCGGCCGGGACGCGGGCCCGGCCCGGATCATGTACCGGGTCGCCCACGAGGAGCCGCACCTCGACGGCCTGCCGCCGCGCGTCCGGGAGCTCGTGCGCCGCTGCCTCGCCAAGGACCCGGCCGCCCGCCCACGGGTCGACGCGCTCCTCGCCGAACTGGCCCCGAGCGCGGCCGCCGCGGGGCCGTCGTGGCTGCCGCCCGCCCTGGCCGGACTCCTGCCGGGCCCGCACCCGGCGGCCCCCGCGCCGACCCTGGTGGACCCGGGCGCCGCGACCCTCTCGGCGGTCGGCGGTCCACCGGCGGGCCCCCGCACGGCCGGCGTCCCGGCCCCCGGTCCGTACGGCCTCGCGAAGACCGGGCGTCCCGGCCGCCGGCGCGGTGCCGTCGCGGCCGCCGCCGGCGCGCTCCTCCTCACGGCCGGGGCGCTGCTCTGGAACACCGTGGGCGGCGATCGCGAGGACCCCCGGCCCCCACGCGACACCCTCGTCTCGCCCACGGGATCCGTCACACCACCGCCCACCACGGACACCGGCCGTACCACCCCGCCCCCGACCTCCGCCCCGGCACCCTCGTCGAGCACCCCGGCCGGCGTCCCCGTCGCCGGCTCCTGGTGGGGGACGTACACCTGCGGCCAGGGCCTGACCCGGCTCTCCCTGCGGATCACCGGCACCGGGACCGGAGCCCTCTCCGCGCTGTTCACCTTCTCCGCGCACCCCGACAACCCGGGCGTGCCCACCGGTTCGTTCCGCATGATCGGCGCGTACGACCCGTACGAGCGCCGGATGGTGCTGCGCGGGGACAGCTGGGTCGAGCGCCCCGGCGACTACGTGATGGTCGACCTGGAGGCGCGGGTCCCGGCCGGCGGGACCCCCATGAGCCTGGAGGGGGAGATCCTGAGCGAGAACACCGCCTGTACGACCTTCGCCGTGGTCCGCCGCTCCTGAGCCCGGCCCGATCCGGAAGGGACGGCCTAGCCCTGGAGGGCCTGGGCGGCGGCGATGCCCAGGGCCACCAGGAGGGTCACCACCACGAAGACGACGAGCCGCTGGCGCAGCAGCCGGGGATTGGCGGGGCGGCGGCCGGTGGAGGTCGTCCGGCCGCTGGGCCGGGTGCCGGGCCGCGACTGCGGATTGCGGGAGCCGCCGGTGCGCGGGGACGCCGAGGGCCGCGAGGACGACGCGGGCCCGCGCCCCCTGGAGGCCGCGCGCTCCGGCTCCCGGCCCGGAGCGTCCCGCTCCGTGTACCGCTCGGTCGGCCGCAGCGTGCCGCGCTCCTCCATCCGCTCGCGCGGGGCCGGCGGCCGGGCGGACGGCAGGCCCTGCGCCTCGCGGGCCGCGATCTCCTTGAGTCGCATCGACAGCTGGAGGGTGCTGGGGCGCTCCTCCGGGTCCTTCGCCAGACAGGCCCGGATCAGCGGCGCGAGCGCGTCCGGCACCCCCTGGAGCTGGGCCTCCTCGTGCACCACGCGGTAGAGCATGACCTCGGAACTGCCGTGCCCGAAGGGGGAGTCGCCCATCGAGGCGTACGCGAGGGTGGCGCCGAGCGAGAAGACGTCCGTCGCCGGGGTGACGGCCGCGCCCCGCACCTGCTCGGGCGCGAGGAAGCCGGGGGAGCCGACCGCCGTGCCGACGTGCGTGAGGGTGCTGGCTCCGGTGGCCCAGGCGATCCCGAAGTCGATGATGCGGGGGCCCTTGGGGGAGAGCAGGATGTTCGACGGCTTCAGGTCCCGGTGCACGACCCCGGCCTCGTGGACGGCGACGAGCCCCTCCGACAGCGCGGCCCCGATCGAGGCCACGTCGGCGGCCCGCAGCGGGCCCTCCTCGGCGACCCGGTCGTGCAGCGAGGGACCGGGTACGTACTGGGTGGCGAACCAGGGCCGCTCGGCGTCCAGATCGGCGGCGACCAGCCGGGCGGTACAGCCGCCCCGGATCCGCCGGGCCGCCGACACCTCACGGGCGAAGCGCGAGCGGAACTCCTGGTCCTCGGCCAGGTCCGGACGGATCACCTTCAGCGCCACCCGCTGACCGCGCCGGTCGGAGCCGAGGTACACGACCCCCATCCCTCCGGCGCCCAGCCTGCGGTGGAGCCGGAACGCCCCGACGATCCGCGGGTCCTCGCGCCGGAGCCGCATCATCGCCATGTCCGTCCCCTCGTCCGTTCGACGTGGCACAGCTTACGTAGTGCCGCCCCCGCGCGCTCATAGGCCGCGCCCTCCCACCGGCATCGATTGTCAGTGCTGAGGGGGACGAAGGCCCCGTGCCGCACCGACTCTCCCCGCCAACACCCCTTGCCGTCCAGCCCACTTGACAGCGGCCCCGGACAACTCCCGCTGCCCCGCGCCCGCCACCGGAGCCACCCCGCGCACCCCGCCCCGCCCCGCTCCCCACCGGACGTGACCCATGTCACCCGGGGGCGCGTCCCCTCCGGGAAGACCCCCATCCGCGCGCCCCCGTCTCCACCCAGGGGAGTACTCCGGGAGGAGCGGCGTCATCCTCCCGTAGGCCCGAAAGCCGGTACGCGGGCATGACGCCCCGGGCCGTCCCGCTCCCTACTGTTGAGGTCATGCGGTGGGCGCGACTCTCGTCCCCCGAGGAACACGCGCCCACCGCACCGAGATCCGGCAAGAGAAGCGACAGGAGAGGACCATGGCCTACACGGCACACCGGCCGACCACCCGCCCCGCGGGACGCCGTCACCCCCTGGTGGCCACCGCCATGGTCCTCCCCCTCGCGGCCCTGCTCGTGGTCGTCTTCGGCGGCTGGGAGGCAGTGGTCACACAGGCGTCGTCCGTGGGCGTGATGCTGGGGCGCTGAGCGGCGCCCCGGACCCGGGAGAGCGGCCCGGGTCGGGGACATCGGCCGACAGCCCCGTGGGGACGGGGGTGCGGCGGACGACAGCGCAGGGGCCGGTCGGCCGGGGAGCCGACCGGCCCCTCCGCGTACCCCCGCCCGGTACCCGTCCCGCCCCTTCGCCGCCCACCCGCACCCGGTACCCGCACCGGGCACCCGCCGCGTACGCTCGCCGGATGGACCTCGTGGAGACCACCGGTGACGTGTTGGGGGCGCTCGCCCTGATAGCCCGCGGGGCCGTGCACGGCGAGGGGGACTGCGGCTGCGGCCCGGAGGAGGTCCGGGTCCTCGCGGACCGGGAGGACGGGGCCGTCGTACGGCACGGCGGGCTCGTCGCGAAGGCCCACGCCCCCGGCACCGCCGACGCGCCCCACGCGGCCCGGCTCGCGCTCGCCGGCCACCCGGACCTCGCCGGGATCCTCCTCCCGCCGGTCCCGGGGCCGCGGACCGAGCGCGTCGCGGGACGCCCGGTGACGGTGTGGCCGTACGGGCCTCCGGTCGACCCCGGCGACCCCGACGCGGCCCCCTGGGAGGAGGCGGCCCGACTGCTCGCCCTGCTCCACCGCACCCCGGCCCCGGCCGGCCCGCTCCCGGCGATGCGGGCCCCGGCGAAGGCGGCCCTCGCCGTCGAGCGGATGCTCCGCACCGCCCCGGACCACCCGGCCGCGCCCACCGTCCTCGCGGCCTGGCGCACGGTCGTCGAGGACCCGGGCGGCGCGGGGAGCGGGACCGGGGGCACGCGCGCGTACCTGTGCCACGGCGACTTCCATCTCGGCCAGCTCGTCCGGGACTTCCGCGGCGCGTGGCGCCTCATCGACGTCGACGACGCGGGGCTCGGCGATCCGGCCTGGGACCTGGCCCGCCCCGCCGCCTGGTTCGCCGCCGGGCTGCTGCCGGCGGAGGTGTGGGCGCGGTTCCTCGGCGCGTACGAGGCGGCGGGCGGTCCGGCCACCGGCCCGGACCCGTGGACCCGGCTGGATCTGCCCGCCCGGGCCCTGACCGTGCAGACCGCGGCGCTCGCGCTCGCCAAGTCCACGGCGGAGGGACGCGGACTCGACGAGGTCGAGGGCGTGATGATCGACACCTGTGCCAGGATCCCGGTCGCCCGAACCGTCCCCGGCTCCGCCGCGTCCTCATAAGCTGAAGCAGTCATACGAACGGCAACGGCAGGGGAGTTGAGCCGAGCATGCAGTGTCCCAAGTGTCACGCGGCGATGCACACGTACAACCGCAACGGCGTCCAGATCGAGCAGTGCAGCGGCTGCCGCGGGATCTTCCTGGACTACGGCGAGCTGGAGGCCCTGACCCGCCTGGAGTCCCAGTGGCAGGCCCCGCAGGCCCCGCCCGCCCCGCCGGCCGCCTACCCGGCCCAGGCCGCCCCGGCCGCCCCCGCCTGGGGCGCCCCGCACGGCGGCCACCACGGCGGTCACTACCGGCAGCGCGGCTTCGGCCGGATGCTCTTCTCCTCCTGAGCCGTCCCGGCCCCGGATCCGCGCGGCGGATCCGGGGCCGGTGGTCGTCCACCCGGGCCGCCACACGACCTGGCTCTTATACACAACTGAAGCAGCCGACGACTCTT